>JACQNA010000095.1 GCA_016203335.1 Candidatus Woesearchaeota archaeon | reverse complement strand
CTATGAAAATGTATGGGAGTTTATAACTAGTCTTATTGTGACATCCCCCGCGCTATGTTGGAAATCAAAGGTTTCCGAACATAGTCAAAATGCAGAGCAGTTTTGATGAAGCACGGAGCTTTCGGCGTCTTTGAGTAACAACACCCGCTACCTTTAAATATCCCCCGCTCACCCTGCAGCCTATGGGTGCATGGGAAACTATCCTGCTCAATCTGCCTGAAGTCGCCGGCCCGACGCAGAAGTTCTTGGGCTTCAAGGAAAAGCTCAAGTGGACACTGCTCGCATTAGTCGTGTTTTTCCTCCTGGGGCTCATCCCCCTCTTCGGCTTAGGAGGCAATGCCCTGCAGCAGTTTGAATTCCTTTCCATTATCCTGGGAGCAGAATTCGGCTCCATTATCAGCCTGGGTATCGGCCCCATTGTCACCGGCTCCATCGTGCTCCAGCTCCTGAACGGCTCGGGCATCGTCAAGTTTGACCTCACGACTCATGAAGGGAAGCGGAGGTTCCAGGGAGTCCAGAAGCTGCTCTCCATTTTCTTCATCATCTTCGAGGCGGTCATCTTTGTGGTCATGGGCGGCCTCGCCCCTCCTGCAGAGTTTCAGGGTACAGCCCTGTTTGCCCAGCTCCGCCTGCTGCTGATATTCCAGCTCTTCCTCGGCGCCCTGATCCTTTTGTTTATGGATGAGGTCGTTTCCAAATGGGGATTTGGATCAGGCATCAGCCTCTTCATCGCAGCAGGTGTTTCGAAAAGCATATTCACCCGGGCATTCTCCTGGATAAAATCACCAAATAATCCGGATGCGTATATCGGTGCGATTCCGGAGCTGGTGAGAAGCCTGACCATAGGGGATGCGACCACTGCCGGCTTGATGCTCGCTGCCCTCCTCACGACAGTGGCGGTGTTTGTCATGGCAGTTTATCTCCAGGCGATGAAGATCGAGATTCCCCTTTCCTTCGGCAGGGTCAAGGGCTATGGCATTAGATGGCCGCTGAACTTCATCTACACCAGCAACATCCCAGTCATCCTGGTTGCTGCCCTTCTTGCCAATATCCAGCTCTGGGCGCGGTTGCTGCAGAATGCAGGAAGGCCATGGCTCGGCAGCTTTGCAGGCAACACCCCGGTATCCGGCATAGTGGAATGGATAGCCTCCCAGAATATTGTCGGCTCAATTATCAGAGGCTCATTAACCGGCAACGACATCGTGCATGCCGTGGTATACATCATTTTCTTTATTATTGGATCAGTGGTATTTTCCTGGTTCTGGATGCAGACAGCGGGGATGGATGCGCGCTCAGTGGCAAGTCAAATGAGCTCGTCCGGCTTGCAGATCCCCGGATTCCGGAAAGACGAGCGAATCCTGGATCGGCTGCTGGACCGCTACATTAAGCCGCTGACGATATTAGGGGGCGTAAGTATCGGGATCCTGGCGGCAGTCGCTGACCTCACTGGCGCCCTGGGGAATGGGACAGGCATTCTGCTCACCGTCATGATCGTCTATCGCCTTTATGAGGATATCGCAAAGCATCACATGATGGACATGCATCCGATGATGCGGAAGTTCATGCAGTAACATGGTATTTGAAAGCGTTGTCGATCCGGTATTTCGCCCGCTCCTCGGGCTGCATCCATTCTGGGCAGTATTGATCATCTCACTGGTGCTTGCCCTGCTCACCACGCTGATTTACAAGTGGTTCACTGACCAGGAAAAGATGCGCGGCCTCAAGGCAGAGCTGAAAGGGCTGCAGCAGAAGATGAAGGAGCAAAAGGAGCATCCGGAGCAGATGCTCAGCATGCAGAAGGAGGCCATGCAGAAGAATCTGGAGTATATGAAGCATTCCTTCAAGCCCATGCTGATTACGTTCCTGCCGCTGATCATCATTTTTGGCTGGCTGAACGCAACCCTGGCATTTCAGCCGCTCCTCCCCAATCAGGAATTTGAAGTGCAGGCTGAGGTCTATGGAAGCGCGATTGGCAAGGTAGAGATGATAGTGCCGGAAGGATTGCAGCTCGTGAGCGAACCAATAGCAAATGTCCAGAACGGCAAGGCCTCCTGGCTGCTGAAAGGGGAGGAAGGAGAGTATCTGCTCCAGGTGAAAGCAGGCAATGAGGTGCAGGTGAAGAAAGTGCTGATCACCAGCCAGCAGCGCTATGAAAAGCCGGTGCAGGAATACAAGGAAAGCAGCATCAGGAAGCTCACCGTGCAGCACCAGAAGCTCACAATCCTCAGGATCGGCAGCTGGCAGATGGGCTGGCTGATAACCTATATTATCCTCTCTATTGTATTCACGACTGTTCTCAGGAAACTGTTCAAGCTGCACTAGGGTAATGTCAACTTATGTGTCTTGCACGCCACGACGGCGGCAGACGCTCGCTCCGCTCGCTTGGAGCACCCCGGATGGGGCGTCCCCCGCTCCATCTGCGCCGTCGTGGTATCGAAAACGCCGGGCGTTTTCGGATATCAAAACTGCCGCGATGGAACAATCGAGGCGTTTTTGATATCCAAAAATGCAGTGCATTTTTGATACGTGCGGCAAACCGGGGGATGCCCCCTTCGGGGTGGTTTGCAGGCGAAGCCGTCGCACCGCCACTGACGGCGCAGTTTTGGCACTTAACTTGACTTTACCCCGCACTAGTAAGCTTTTTAAATGCCCCGACAATCCTCTGTGCTATGCCAACAGGAAGATTCAAGTCCAGGAGCTACCGAAGGGTTTTCAAGAAGCTGCCTGGGGGAAGGGTAACGCTCCATTACGAGCGGAGAAAGCCGCAACATGCCCAGTGCGGGAGCTGCGGTTCTGTATTAAGCGGCGTGCCCCGCGTACTGCCCTACCAGATGCAGAAGCTTGCGAAAACCGCAAGGAGGCCGGAGCGCCCATTCGGAGGGGTGTTATGCAGCAGGTGCATGCGGGAGCGGATCAAGGGGACAATCCAATGATAGAAGTAGGCAGGGTCATGGTGAAGACAGCAGGAAGGGATGCCGGGCTGCGGGGAGTAGTTGTGGATATTCTTGACGAGCGGCACGTCCTGATTGACGGCCAGGTGCGCAGGAGAAAATGCAATATTGCGCATATGGAGCCGCTGCCTGAGCAGGTAAGCATTTCCAAGGGAGCGAGCCATGAGCAGGTGCGGGAGGCTTTGCAGAAGCTCGGCATGGAGGTTGCGGAGCGCAAGGCAAAGCCAGTGGAAAAACAGGCAGAGGCAAAAGAAAAGCCAGGCAGGAAGAAGGGAGAAAAGAAAGCAGTCACGGCAAAGAAGAAGTCGACTTCTGCAGCAAAGCAAAAAGCTCGTTGAGGTTCAGCTCAAGCGCAGCAACAGGCATCTCGAGCTTATGATTGGCCAGCACCAGGGGATGGATCTCTCCAAGGTATCCCAAGGATATGCCTGAGGCACAGATCTGCCCTACCCGCCCGGGAATAAAGCTGGCATGCTCATATCCAATAATCTGGTGCTGAATTCCGAGCATCCGCATCACATAATCGAGCGCCTGCCGGATAGCGGTGAAGTTCGCATGCTCGCCGCAGAGCGCTACGGCAAGATGCTGCTGCTCAACAATCCCTGTTTCGCTCTGCCCGCGCTGGAAGATGGTCCCCATGTCAAAAAGATGCTGCGGATATTCGTGGTGCGTATTGCCCGCAAGCACCTCAAGCAGGGAAGGGAGCATCCACGCCCGGAGGGAATCATATTCTTTTGAAGAGGGGTTGTGCAGGAGAACAGGGGATATGGTGCTGCTCATCAGCTCACCCTGCGCTGCCCTGCGGATGAGGTGATAGGTATTTACTTCCATCATGCCCAGCCCGATGAGCAGCTCGGCAAGCATTGCCTGGAGCCGGGAGAACGGCTCTTCCCTTCCTGCAGTCGCTCCCCGCGGAATCTCTTTCTGGAAATTGCCGTAGCCATGGGCGATAGCGATGTCCTCGACCAGGTCTATCTGATGCAGGACATCGGCGCGGTATGCAGGGACAAGCGCGGCCTTCCCCTGATAGCCATGCCCCATGCGTGCAAGGTATTGTCTGATGTCTGATGCAGTGAGCTGTAGCCCGAGCCGCGCATTGGCATACTGGAGCGAGAGCGGCATCTTCCGCGGGGTAAAATCAGGGGAGATAATGCTCTTCCTGCCGGAGCGCAATTCCAGGGAGTGTATGCTTCCCCCCATGTCCGCAAGCGCAGCAGTAATGATGTTGAGGCAGATGCGAAGCACCGAGTAATGAAAGCCAGAGCACTCAATAAACACGTCAGAGGTATCAACGTCAACCTTGCCCGTCTCGTGGGAGTTGATGATAGGCGGCATGGAGAGGACATTCCCCTTTGCATCAACAAAGACCGGGTACTTGTCCAGCCCCGCAAGCAGGTGCCCGTACGCGCGCCCTGCCTTGTGCTGGGTAAGGATTTCTTTTCCTGTAATCTCGTGGGAGAAGCCCAGGGGCCGGAACTTGATATCCTGCGGCGGAAGCGCCCGGAATGTGATCGGCGGCGTGATGCGCTCAAAGGGGTATATCCCGATGGCCACCCGCTTCCTGTCCCTCCCATAGCTCACGTGCAGCTTCTCCTGGATCTGGATGATTTCAGCGATTCGCTGCTCATTCAGGCGCAGCCCCTTGACTAATGCACAGGCAGTGCAGGGGCGGACAGAGGCAACAGAAGGGTCGATGATCACCTGATGCCCGGAGGGAGTGACAGGATAGTGCCGCAGCCCGGTGCGGAAGCCAAGAAAAGAGGCAAGCGCGCGGACAAATCCCTGCTCAGAAAGCAGGTCCGGGCGGTTGGGGAACACCTCGGCAACAATGCCCTCTTTGGTGATGGATTCAAGCCCGACCCCAAGAGCGCTGATGCTCTTCTCAAGCTGGGGAAGGGGCACACGCTTGCCAAGCAATGATTCCAGCACGGTTTTATTGAGGGTGATAGTGGGCATGGGAACTCTGTTTCAGTGTATATCCATTGGCGGCATCCATTGGCGGATCTCCCGCAACTGCTTCAGGTCGTTCTTGTAGAGGTCGCGGATATCCGTAAGCGAAAGATGGTCCATGATGCTCCGCTCCAATCCAATCCCCCAGGCAAGCACCGGGATGTCTTTGCCGAGCAGGGGGACAACCACCTCAGGCCGGAATATCCCCGCACCACCAAGCTCTACCCAGGATTTCTTTGTTGGATGGAACACTTCAACCTCTGCGCTCGGCTCGGTATACGGAAAATGCGCGGGCCGCACCCTGACCTGGGAAAACCCGAGCTTGGTAAAGAATGCAGTGATATACCCGAGCAGGTGCCGGAAGTTTGCATCCGGGTCAACCACAATCCCCTCCACCTGGTTTAGCTCAAATAAATGCTTCCAGTCCAGGGTTTCGTTGCGGAATACCCTGCTTACCGAGAAGAATTTGGCAGGAAACGATTTCAGTTTAGTGAGGGTGCGGGCAGAGAGCACCGTTGTATGGGTGCGGAGCAGGACTTCTGCTGCAGTGTGCCTGTCCCAGGGGATTTGCCAGCCCGTGCTTCCGGTTGCTCCGCCGTGCTCATGCATAGCCTGGACCGCAGGAGCAAAGGAAGGGAGTGTGCCTGCCAGCACCTGCTTGCCGTCGCCAAGAAAAAAAGTGTCCTGCATCTGCCGTGCCGGATGGTCCTGCGGCACAAACAGCGCATCCAGGTCCCAGAATGCGGTCTGCACCATGGTGCCGCTCATCTCCTGGAAGCCCATCTCCAGCCAGATTCTCCGGATGGAGTCAGCTGCCTGCCGCACAAAATGGCGCCTGCCTCCGGTGATTGCAGGAACCGGGCTGCGCACGTCATATGCCCGGAAGGTTTTCTGCTGCCAGGCGCGCGAGCGGATCAGCTCCGGAGTGAGCGATTCGATGCTTTTTTCTCCCTTGATTCCTGCGCGAAGTACTTCTTCGCCGAGAGGGGTCAGCGTGACTGTGCGGATCGTCGCTGGCTTTACCATCAGGATGCCCTTCCGCTTTTTCAGCTCATGATAGGCGTAACGCTCCTCATCGTGCAGGGTTGCAGGATCCAGCGGAAAGTGTTTGGCAAGGAAAGCGGATTCTAATGTCCCGCGCTGCAGCATCTGGCTTCCTGCTGCGGTGATGGATAGGGTTATGCCCTCCTTTCCCCGGGAGAGCGCAATCGCCCCTTTCTTCCGGAGCAGCCCAAGGGCAGCCTGAGCCTCTTCTGCAGAGAGATGTGCCGCCTGCTGAATGTGAAGGAGAGGGGTAGCGATGCCAGTGATATGCTGCAGCAGCCGGATTTCGGGCAATCCCTTCTCCAGGTATTGTATGCCGTTCTCCCCGAGCGTGATCGCTTCCTGCACATCCTCATGGATAGTGATGAGCTGCTTGGCAGAAAGCCATTGAATCGCGCGCATCACCTCAACATCCCGGAGCCCAGTGGCAGCAACAATCTCAGAAAACCTGCTGCTCCCTTTGACGTGGGGCAGCACCGCGCGCTCAAGCGGATGAAGCGCAGCGATAATCTCTTTGGTGCCCATGCGCAATCGGGAAGGAGCGAGATATAAAAAGGTTAGTATTGGGAAAGTAAGAAGAAAAATAAAAAAACAAAAAAGCTACTTGACCGGCTTCATTGCTTTCCAATTTGCGTCAAAGAGGTTTTCCACGGAATGCGCGAAAAACGGGCTGTTCACCCAGATGCCCACATCATAGG
>JACQNA010000076.1 GCA_016203335.1 Candidatus Woesearchaeota archaeon | reverse complement strand
TTCCAGAGCAGCACTGCTCCGATAATCACTATGGCAAGCAGCGCCACATTGCTGATGATCAGGGGAAGCAAGTACCTATTCCCTCCCTCATCGCTCGTTTCGGTAATAACCGTACCGCCAGTGATGCCTGCTCCAGGCGCTCCGGGCTGTTGCCCGCTACCATTCGCTTGTGGCTGCCCTTCTTGCTTGGGCTCTTCCTTCCCTTGCTGCTCCGGCTGAGGTGATGTTTCCTTGACCGGGCATGTCACTATTAAACTTCTGTCCACAAAATCATCCAGGTTATCAGTATCGATAAACATCTCGGTTCTTATCGTATACGTCCCCGGCTTTGCAGTGCTGGGAACAGGTATCTGGAACCGCTTGGCGAACCTGCTCTCGTCCTCAAGCAGGTCGTTTCCCAGGTGGAACTCGCGCTCCAGGATATTCACTCCCAGGTCGCTGTTGGTGATCTTCAGCCTGGTCTGATCCTCCTCATTGGAGCCGAAATTGGTCACCTCCACATCAAAATAAGCTGTGCTTCCGCACTGCACCTGCGGCTGGCTGAACTCTGCCTTGGTGACCCTGCTGTCATGGCTGAGCTTGTCCACCTCCAGCTCCAGGCGCCAGTCTACGGTATGCTGCACGCCGTCATCATCATCTGCTTCCACAAAGATAATCAGCTCATAATCGCCCTCATCAACATCCTGAGGGATGCGGAATGAGAACAGCTTGCCCGCGTCCTTGCCCGGATCCATGTCAAATTCATCAGACTCTTCCTCGATATCCTCAGTACCGACATTCAGGAGGGAAACCGTGATCAGCACATTATTCATGTCTATCTTGGAATCATCAAGGAAATTGTTCTTGACGCGCACATTCACGGTGATGGGATCTCCAGGCCGGGCAGGCTCGCTGATCTTGTCGCCATTGTTCTTATTATTGTCTTCTTTCCTGTTGACCGTGACATCGACATCCTCAATAGTCAGCGCTGCCTTCTGGGTGAGCTGCAGCGAGAAATCGCCGAAATTGCCTCCGCCGGCAGTGAGGTTAAATGGGGTAGTGAATGTGCCGCTCTTCAGGCTGTTGGGCACCACAAATGTAAATGAGAGGCTTTCTGTTGCCCCGGCATTCAGGCTGAGGGGGCTTGCCTGGCTATAGGTGACTGCTGCTGATTGGCTCTGGTTTCCGCTCAGCGTAATCGTTCCCGGAAGCGCAACCGAGAGCTGGCTTGCCCCGGTATTCTGCACCGTGAACGTGCCGGTGATGGTCTGCTTCGCCTTTGTCGATAGTGATCCGACAGATGTCCTGGTTACGGTCAAATCACCTGCTGCCAGCACTCCCGCAAGCAGCATGAGCGCGACCGCAACCCAGATGATATGCTTCATCATAGCCCCCATCTATTTTTAATCATATAGTAGTTACAATAATGGGGTGGAAGAGCCCTGTCCTTTATAAAGGTTTCGATAGGGTAGGGCTTCCCTGAAAATATAGTTGCCGTCAATTTTGCGAGGCTCTTAAGCTACAGAAGTAAAGCTGACAAGGAGGGTGCCCCATCCGGGGAATGTCAAGAACACCCGCCCCGAAGGGCGGGGCGTGTTCTTGAGCACACTCGGAAATCGCTTGCTTGCTCCACGTTGAAGCACGTCCGGCGTGCGCAAGGCGATTTCCGATGTGTCAGTCCTCGCTTCTACTTTCACAGCCGAGCCGACGGCAACCTCGAAGAGATTTTCAGGGAAGCCGATAGGGTAGCGGTACTACATTAAGTGACTCGCCGCACGCCACCACGGCGGCGGCTGGACGGACTTCGTCCTCTGGCAGACCCCGTAGGGGGCAACCCCCTGCCAGCCAGCGCCGCCCCTGGCGTGCGGCGAACCGCCGAACGAGCGCAGCGAGTGAGAGCACGGGAGGCGCAAAGGAAATAATCTTCCCACACCTAACGTAACCTGGTCACACACTCGTAATCTATTTAAACAGCACATTTCCATTATTGCGCATGAAATATCCCTCCCTCCTCATCACACTCCTCTTTCTCTTCCTTCCGGCAGCCTTTGCCCTCTCCAGCGAGCAGCGCGCGTTTCTCCAGGACAGCATAGCGCTTGCCAAAACTCCTGGTGAGCTCCGCCAGGTTCTCCAGCTGCTGGAGCAGAATAACGCTGATCTCCGGGAAGAGCCCGCTATTTTCCAGGCACTCAGCGAGAAAGCAGCAGCATTCAGCATTCCCTTTGCCGACTATCCAGCTATTCAGCTTCCTGCCCTGCAGCAGGCTCAGCAGCTCCAGGCATCTTTTGGCACATCCGGCTCTGGCATCCGCTGGCCGCTGGTGAGCGGAGTCGTGCTCATCCTGCTGGTTATAGTGGGCATTGAGCTCTATCGCACCCTGCATACCCCTCGTGTTGCTGACACTGCTGATGCTTCATATGCTACCTTTCCCTCTGATGACACTTCATCCATTCCCCCTGCCCTGCGCTCATTTCTGGAAGACGGCCTCTCCAAAGGCTACGCCCCTGCAGAGCTCCGCACCCTCCTGCTGAAGAGCGGCTGGGATCAGGAGATGGTGGATGCTGCATTGCAGCAGATCCAGCAGTAAACTTTTAATCTGCAGGGACATTTCTCGCTGATATGGGCATAGACCTCGGAGAGCTGCTTCGGCGATCACAAGGTGATATTGAGCGGTTTGCCCGGATGATACAGCAGCGGAATGCCCGCCGGAAGCAGGCAGAAACCGACCATCTCACTGCAGAGCAGATGGCAGGGCTGTCGCATGCCTATACTATGCATTTTCCCATCCCCTCGCCCTATCGCAAACCGCGCATGACCGTGTATGCCACTGCTCTCCGGGAGGATGTCCTGCTTGCGGTTCCGCAACAGGTGCGGCAGCGCTTCCGGGCATTTCTGAGCCAAAACAACGTCCGGCATGAGGATTTTCTTGCCCAATTCAGCACTCGACGGGAATTCCGCGGGTATTTCACTGCCCTTTACCTCCGCCTGCAGCGCATAGATGCAGAGCATAGGAAGAATATTCCCGCTGTCCGGGATGAATACCGGCTGAGCCTGAATTTATTATACAACTATTTTCGGCGCTTCAAAGATTATCTTACCATGTCTTATGGGCGGAAACGAAAGCCTTAAATTAGTGCGCTATCCACCATCAGGAATATACGGCAGGAGATGCGCACCGAGGTGAAACGAGCATGAAACTCTTATACGCGTTATTCGTCCTATCCATTATCCTGCTTATTCCCGCATGCACCAAGCAGCCGACCGGCGCTGCGGTAAAGCAGTATGACTTTACCACCGGGCTTGGCGAAATCAAGAAGATTGAATGGAACTTTAATGCAGTATATCCTGAGATGCCGGCAACGATCGACCAGAAGGCAGATATGCGCAATCGATTGAGCGCGTTTTACGAGCAGCTGCATTCCCAAAAGGATACCGAGGATACCAAGGCATTGATTGCCTACCTGGATTTCCGCCTCTCTGCGCTGGAGACCGAGCGGCTCTACCAGTGGAGCCAGCGCAAGGGCAGGCAGGCAACGGTTGCAGACGGCTTTGGCTGCAAGGACATGCCTGTCATCCTGGATGCTGCTGCAGTGATGAACAACTCTGCGGATGCCGCAGAGCGGGCAGCAAGCCACTTCACCGCGTTTATGAACGGGTATCCCTCCCAGTTCGCGCAGAGCCAGCTGATCACTGCAACCCCTGTCCTGCTCCGCGCCCAGGCAGGGCTTCTCCGCGAGCAGAGCAGAAAGGAAGAGCGGACCATTACCTATTTTTGCGGGAATGTGACGCAGGGATGATGGCATACCCCGGGCGATTAGATATACTTATACTAAAAGTGAAGCATAATCTCACGCCTGCTATAAGATTATGGTTAGCTATTTTTGTGCGGCAAACTCGCAAAAAGGGGAATCGCTTTAAATCTGTTGAACATGATGCATTGCTGCTGTAACTGGTTATTGGGCTATATATTTATAAATCAAATGTCATTCCTGATGATTTATGAAGTCAACGACCATCGAAGATGGCTTTGCAATTGGTCAAGATGGTGAGACAATATTTATTGCTGAGCCACGTGGATTAGAAATTAGGCTACAGTCACCGCATCCAGATCTCTATGATAGATTTGTTGCCCGAGTTCAGGCAACAACGATTGACGGCACGCTTATAACAGATCTCAATCATTTAAGGTGGATGGGCTATTACAAGTGGTTTCTCTTACCAACCGGACAGAGAGTAATGGATACTAAAGGGGCTCGTTCTCACCGCAAACTGAATCGGCAGTTTGGTCTCTATTATCCTAAAAAATACATCAACTTAGGCAAGTACGGGAAAGGAGCAAATGTCATGCAAACTCGGATAGGTGTCGATGGTTTTGAGTATCACCAACCAGGTAATCATCAACTCGTTCTACTTATGATAACAAATTCTCGGAGCTACATTGAGCTTATTAAGAATATTCGATTGTATTGGTAATCAATATTTCTGTGCGACAAACTCCACTACTGCACAACCCTTTTAAACCCCGCCCCATTCCGAAACCCTTATATAGAATAAAATATATCAGAACAATGGCATCCCTCACCTTTTTTGAGTCAGGCATCAGGAAAGAGCTTCCGGACAACTCCGGGATCAAGGAAGTGTGTGAAGAAGCAGGCATACCATTCGGCTGCAAGGACGGATTATGCGGCACCTGCCTGATAACTGTTATTGAGGGCAAGGAAAACCTTTCCCCCAGGAACGACAAGGAGAATGACCTGCTCGGCCCGGCAGGAGAGGAGCGTTTGGCCTGCCAGTGCATCCTCAAGCAGGGCAATGTCACAATAAAATATTAAATGAAACAAGATTAAGGAAGCAAAAAGAGGGCAATACCCATGAAACACGCACAAACAGTACAAACGGAAATGATCACCAAGGATATAACTGTAGATGAAATCTTTGCCAAATACCCGGGCAAGGCGCAGAAGCTTGCGCACATCATGACCAATGCGGGCCTGCATTGCGTCGGCTGCCATGCCTCAACATTCGAGACTTTAGAGCAGGGCACTGTTGGCCATGGGATGTCTCCCGCTGACCTGAATAACCTCCTGCAGAAGCTAAATGCAGCGCTCCAGTCTGCTGAGCAGGAAACAGGGGATGTCACCCTGACCGAAGCTGCAGCAGCCAAAGTCAAGGCATTGCTTGCCCAGGAAAAGAAAGCAGGATGGGGATTGAAGCTCGGCTTAACCTCCGGCGGCTGCTCCGGCTACCAGTACGAGCTGGTGTTCCAGGAGCGGGAAGGGCAGGATGATGCCTCGTTTACTGACCGCGGTGTCAAGGTCATCATTGCCAAGGAGCATGCGGAAAAGCTCTCCGGCGTCGAGATAGATTATGTTGACAGTCTGCAGGGAGCAGGATTCAAGATAAACAATCCCAATGTCCAGCACAGCTGCGGCTGCGGCA
>JACQNA010000075.1 GCA_016203335.1 Candidatus Woesearchaeota archaeon | reverse complement strand
TTCCACTGCCCGAGCTGGGTGTCGCCATCTCCCAGCGTGATGCTGCTGGGGAAGGTGACTGCTTTCAGGGCGTTAAAGCGCCAGGTGCCATTCGCCTCTTGATCATTGATGAGCGCTCTGGCTCCAGATGCAGAGGTGGCATTGATATAGTAGAGGTAGCTGTTATTCACCACAAAGAACGGGGGGGTGATGTTGGTGAGGTTGGTATTGAACGTCCACTGGCAGAAATTGCTGCTTCCCTTCCTGGTGTAGTTCTCCACCGGGATGCTGAAGTTGGAGTTATAGTTGTCGCTGCATCCTGGCTTTGCTGTCGAGTTGAGGCAGAGGATAAGGGTGAGCTTGCCGTAATTGGCAGCATTGCAGTCAGCGTCAACATCAAAGGTAGTGATGTTCACCGCCAGGGTGATGTTGCTGCCGGACACCGGATTAAAGAGGCAGGCAGCAGAGCCGGAGCAGTCTGTGTAGGCAGCGAGGTTGTTGTTGTCAGACATGTACACATCAGTAACATCCGGAGGGGTATCGCTGATAACAATCTGGTACAGCTCGCTCTCATTCATGAATCCGTTGCTGTCGTTGGCATAGAACTTCCAGTACTGGACCTTGCCCTGGCTGATGGAGATGGTGAAGTTAAAGGGAATATCATAGCTTGTCGCAGCAGTGCGGATGGTGGTGATATTTTCCCATGCAGCAGTGTCATTCTTGACGGCGAAGATAATAGTATCCAATGGGCTTGCGGCATCTGCAACAGTAATATTGAACTGCCCGTTCTCATTTACTTTAATGCTGGTGAAGTTTGTCCGGTTGAACGCAAAGTAGGGGGCTGCGCTGTCTGCAGAGGCAACGACCAGGCTGTATGTCTCGCTCTCGTTCATGTTTCCCGAGGTGTCATTTCCGTAGAACTTCCACTGGAAGGTCTCGCCTGCTGCAGAGGTAACCGTGTAGTTGAATGCAGCGTCATAATATGAAGCGCCGGCAAGGCGGATGATGGATTCGTTCGCCCAGCTGCCGCCGGATTCCAGCCGGGCAAAGATGATGGAATCAAGGTTGCTGCCGCTGTCATTAAAGGTGATATTGAACTGGCCGTTCTCATCCTGCTTGAGCGAGGTGAAATTCTCCCGGTTAAAGAGGTGATATGGCGCTAGGGTATCGGCAACCGATGTAGAATATGCCTCACTCTCGTTCATGTTTCCCGAGGTATCGTTGGTGTAGAATTTCCACTGGAAGGTGCCTGGCTTGGATATGGTGTAATTGAAGGCGATGTCGTAGCGCGATACGCTGTCAATTCTCTGCGTGCTCTGGTTCACCCAGCTGCCGCCATCCTCCAGGGCTGCGAAGATGATGGTGTCTAGATTCCTGGTAGAGTCATTGGCAGTAATGTTGAATCTTCCGTTCTGGTCCTGCTGGATAGACGTGAAGTTCGTCCGGTTAAACACATAATACGGCGCCTTGGTGTCATCGAGCAGCACCGTAAAGGTGTTGCTCTCGTTTATCGTTTCTCCAGTGTCATTTACATAGAACTTCCACTGGAATGCCTTGCCGTCGTCTGCCCTTGAGGTATAATTGTACCGAATCGGATAGCTTGTCCCGCCGATCTTCACCGCAGAGAAGTTGAACCATGCCTCACCGCTGGTATTCCGCGTGCTGAATATGGCCATCGCCAGCCCGTCATCATCCTTTGCCGTGATGTTGAACATCCCGTTATCTCCAGTCCGGAGAGAGGTGAAGTTCGTCCCGTTCTGCGCAAAAGACATGATGGTGTCGCTGATCACCAAGCTGAAGGTATCCGTTGCATTCATGTTTCCATTAGTGTCATTCCCGTAGAACCGCCACTGGAAGGTTTCTCCGTTGGTCGAGGACATGGTGAGGTTGAAGGCAAGGTCAATTCTGGTGGTGCTCGCACCCACGCGGAACGTGGTGATGTTTTGGAATGCGCTGCTGCTGTCATTCTTCACTGCAAGGATGACGGTATCTAACGCGCTCTCTCCTTCGGTATAGGTGATATTAAACTGCCCGGTCTCATTATACCGGATGCTGGTAAAGTTCGTCCGGTTGAATGTCCAGTATGGCGGGGTGTTGTCCGGGGTTGCCGTGGTTATCTGGACCAGGAATTGGTCTACCCAGAGGTTTTCTCCAGTGCCTAAGACGGCGTTGAGCTGCACCCGGAAATTGGTTTTAAAATACTGGCTGTCTGAGGTGGTAAGGTTTATCCACTTCCAAATCTCCTCAGCTCCGGTATCGACGCTATCTGGTATAAGGTCATACGCCGTTCCATCAAAGAAATAGACATCAATGTCCGTACTATCTAAATTATTATCATAAAACCAGAAGCTGACATTGAGGAAGGTTGCGCTGCTGGTATCAATGTCGTCAGTGAAGATATCCCCTTCATTGCCGTTGGATGCAAGGACAGACTGTACGCCATCGTGCATTTGCGCTGTTGACAGATCCCATGCGGTTGCCCCGTTGCCGTCCCATTTGGTGAGGTCAGTCTCAAAGTCATCAGAAAACGCGTCGCTGATTGGGTCAATAATATGGTCAAATGCAACGGAGCCTGAAACAACTCGCAGGTCAAACGTGTCCTGGCTCCCCTGCAGCCCGGTAAGGAAGATCTTATTGTATGCATCGGATATGATGGAAGGGAATGCTGCAATGGCCGTGTCCCCGTTTAGCTCGTACACCTCAATGACCGGGTCGCCGTCAAGCACGCGGGGATAGATGGTGATGTCCTGCTCAGGGGTCAGGTTTGTTTCAAAGGTGACGCGCACATAATCGCCGCTAGGGATAGGCTCGCTCCAGTTGCCGTCCAGATACCGGACTGCCCCATACACCGAAGAAAGAAAAGACCGGTTGGCATCCAGATGGTCAGCTTGGGTAACCACAATGATCTCTGCCCCTGCATAGCCGCTGAAGCTGGAAACAGTAAACATGATGTGGGTGCTGTTGTCTGCAAATGGAATGTCCGTCACCTCCCAGGCCGGGCAGGCCTCAGCAGCAAAATCATAATCAGAGCAGCGCATGATCCGGTTGACGTTCCCCTCTTTGGGCAGGGTGATGGTCGCGCTGCCCAGGGCAGGCAGGTCAAGGGGATTGACGGCAACCATCTCTGTGGTGAAGCGCCCGCGCCGGAGCTGCTCCTTAGGCTTGCGGACATGGACCTGCTGGAGCGCATCAAGGTCCTGCAGCTGGGAGATCTCCACTTTTCCCTGTTTGGCAGAAGCGGTGGTGAAGCCGATAGCAACAGTAAAGGATGCGTCAACCTGATTGAGGCGCCGGATTCTGACATGGGGCTGCTGCAGCCGTTCCCGCAACACAGCAGCCTCAGCGGCGAGCGGATCGTCTTGCTCCAGCTGCTCACGCACCTCCCACCTGGTTTTCTGGGTGGATCTATCACATCCCTGATCACTGCAGCAGGTGGCGATGGCAGTGTTTACTCCGACATGCGCAGGCTTGGCCTCTACGCTGCATGCCCCCTCACCCCTGCAGAGCAGGTCTGAGCCCGTTGTTTCATTATTGCAGGCCACCAGATCTTTGCAGACCACCAGGAATGCATTGTCAGAGCAGGTTCCGGAAAAGGTGATGTTCTCCCCAACCCTGGCTGGGCCGGTGTTTGCCACGGAAAGAAGGGAGGGAGTAGTGCTGCGGACATTCCAGGAAGCCTTGGCCGGGGTCTGGCCGCACCCTTCTGCAGTGCAGCAGGTTGCAGCAGCAAAATTCTCCCCAAGATTATGCTCTTTGTTGGTGTAGGTGCAGGAATCGCCCGTTGCCCTGCAGAACACATCGCTGGCCGGCGTCTCCATGCTGCAGGGAACGCCGATGCGGCAGACCACAATTCCCTCACAGTCTGCAGTAAAGGTGATGTTTTCCCCGACAGATGCCTCTCCCGGGCTTGCATCCAGCTGGGTGATGGAAGGGAATGACGAAAGGTCAGGAGCAGGCTCTTCTGTTCTGCCGTTGTCCTCATCAAGCTCAGGAACCGGATAGACTGCCCATTTCGCCAGCTGCGTGACCGGGTCACAGCCATCAGCGTCGCAGCAGGTAGCGACATCCAGATGGGTGCCGATATGCTCAGGAGTAGTCGCCATCGTACACTCCCCTCCTGCTCCACGGCAGATGATGTTTTCCGGCATATCAGTATTGCAGGAGCTTCCCTCCCTGCAGACAATAAGCTCTGCCTGCGCTCCCTCGCATGCGCCGATAAAGATGAACGGCTCTCCTACGGTCACCGGGCTGTTGGACACAATCCCGGTGATAAGCGCAGAGCTACTCAGATCAGCAGCCAGCACCAGCAGCACGCCCCAGAGGAAAACGCGGAAGAGGTTTACATGTAGCTTCACCATCGTCTGAATTCTGCCTTGATCGTGTATGACGCATTCTCCAGCTTCTGCCAGTATTTCCCTGTCCAGAACGCCCGGATCCTAGTCCCCTCAGGATTATGGGCAATGGTGTAGTAGGTCTTTTCCTTGCTGCCCTCAGCATAGGCGCAGATCCAGTAGTCGCCTGCAGGCTGCCGCGCAAGGCCGGTGATCGTGCAGGATTTCCATGAAGTGGAATAGTCTTCTACACTACAGCTGCCGAGCTCATAGCCCGGGTCCTGGGTATCCTGATCAAGGGTATACATCCTCATGTGGAGCTGCTCATCCTGGTCAGCGACGGTTATTTTTGCAGTCAGGGCTGCTTCGCTAAAGTCAATCCCTGAACTCACCAGCAGGCACCGCTCGTAGATGCCTCCTCCCTTGATGTCTGCCCACCGCTGGCCCTCAATCCGGTAGCCGTCACTCGATGTCTCCAGCGGCTCCTTCACGAAATAGCCAGTGATCGCCGGCCGGAAGAAGAACAGCGAGCCGATGAGGGCGACAATGAGCAGGATGCCGCCGATGTAGGAGAGCGCCCCCTTGGATGAGCCAAGCGCGGATATCTGCTCGTCGCATGCCTGTATCTCAGCCATGCAGCTGTTCGCCAAAGACTTGCAGCTCTCCGCGTCCATCAGCCCTGCCCGGTATTTCTGCTCCAGCTGGGAGAGAGTTGCCATCAGCCGCTGCCGGTGCGCTTGCAGCAGGCGCAGCCGTTCCCCGCCCTGTCCTGCTGTCCTGCTCATGGCATATCAATCCCCAGTTTTTTGATGATCTCCAGCAGTTCCCCCGCTTCCCTGATCTTCCGGTAGGCGTTCTTCTCAAATGAGGAAACTGCTGGCTGAGAAATCCTGAGTTTCTTTGCTATCTCGCTCTGCTTCAGCCCCTGCTTCCGCAGCTTGAGTACTTCCTGTTCCTTGTCGGATAGCATCAGTTAAATAATTTATATGTAGTATATAACTTATTGATATTATATTTAAATCT
>JACQNA010000080.1 GCA_016203335.1 Candidatus Woesearchaeota archaeon | reverse complement strand
GCACCAGCGCCCAGAGCAGGATCTCTTTCTCGCCGACACTGAGCTTGCGGACGGTTTTCCTGCCACTCTTGTCGCTGGTTTCGATAAGCACATTGTTGCAGAGGTTGAGATAGTAATCAACAGTATGCTGTGTCGGCTGTGCAAAATGGCTCATCATCGCGGGAATGCTGTTCTTATCTCGGCTATAAAAAAAATCAATGATCGTTCGGTAGGCAGCCCATTCATGCGCGTCAAAATTGACTGTATGAGAAGGATGAGGATCTTCTTTCCAGCTATATTTTAGGTTTTTGTTCCAAGTCTTGTCGCCACAAGTATGATCGCTGCCGATGCTGTGCGCAATCAGGTATTTTGCATCGTTGTCTCTGATAGGGACTGAGTTGAAGGTAATATGATAGCGCTCATCTTTCTGTTGCCGTGAAGGTACTCGCACAACAACACGCGCTCCCTCCCGGGCCACTCCTTGCACATCGGCATAGGGCTTGACTTCCGGGGGAATATTGGTCTGGTGAGCGTACGCATAGATCCATGCCCCCTCAAGGCATTCCACCAGGGAAATCCTGCGCCGCATCCGGTCATCGCCAGTGACTGGGTAAAAGGAGTATGCGGTTCTCACCGGATTATTTATTGTATTGAACGCCGCTTCCCTCAGTTGACCCGGATTGCGCTGCTCATGCAGGAGATCAGCGACATTGCGGGGATCAAAGAGCTGCACCTCACTCCCATGCCGCATGAAGTGCCGGGCGTTGCGGTAGCGCCCAGGAATGATGGGCTTCTGGATGATCAGGACATCGTCCTCTTTCAGCCCCTGGATGCGCGAGACCAGATCCTGGGAGGCATACTGTATGCTGGGCAGCTTTGCAATCTGCTGCCTGCTCCGCTCTGTGAAAAATGATTTTTCAGGCATAAGGGAAAAGAATGCGGCTCTTTTTATAAAGGATATGTTCGGTTGGTGGTGTGTCTAAGTATAGCTACAGATGAAACTAGTCAATTGCTGCAAATGAAACGAGAAGTTAAATACCAATATATATGCAATCACCCCAAACTTCTCCCACCATCTACATGTATACAAGCCCCAGTCACAAACTCATTCTCAATCAAGAACGCAACCGCCTGCGCAATGTCCAGTGGTCTGCCGATATGCCCGACTAGTGTGCCGGCAACCGCTTCCCTCCGCTCTGCAGCAGAGATGCCTTTGGGCAGCAATACCGGCCCGGGCAGGATGCAGTTTACCCGTATCCCCGGCGCCAGCTCCTTGGCAAATGCCCGCGTCATGGTGGGGATTGCTCCCTTGCTGATCAGGTAAGGCAGGTAATTTTTATACGGGCGCCCTATCGCCCAGTCGCCGATGTTCACAATGGCGCCTTTCTTGGCCTGTTTGGCGAAAGAGAGTGAGCACAGATAGCCCGAGCGCACGTTCGTCTGGTAGAAGAAATCAAGGTCAGCGGCAGCCGGATGGGCTGTTTTCCGGTACGCAGCAGCAGAGTTCACCAGAACATCAACCCTGCCTAATGATTTTCGTGCGGCTGCAAACAGCTGTGCAACATCATTCTCTTGCGTTAAGTCAGCCCGGACAGCAATCGCCTGCACGTTCTTCCGCCGGATTTCCGCGGCAGTCCGCTGCGCTTCTGCATCAGAATGGAGGTAATGGACAACAATATCCGCCCCTTTCCCAGCCAGGAAGAGCGCAATCTGCTTCCCCACGCGCCCTGCGCTTCCCGTCACCAGCACTGTTTTGCCTTTGATGTCCATCGGGACTTTCTGGGGCGCCGCCATGGCGCTGGGCGAAACGGGGGATGGTTCGGAAATCCGCAGATTTCTGAACCGCCGAACGAGCGAAGCGAGCGAGAGCGCCCCCTCCGGGGTGTTTCGCAGGGCATGCGAGCGGAGCGAGCATGACCGTCCAGCTGCCATGATGGCGGCGCCGATAATAAGTGTATGGAACCCATTTCCACAACATTTATATACCTACCGCTGCTCCCGCCTATATAACATTTGTGGTTTGAGGACATGGAAACATCACGGCCATTGGACATGCTTAACCGGGCGCGGGACAAGCGCGTCATCGTTGAGTTGAAGAACGGCAAAGTGCTGATCGGCAAATTAAACGCATTTGACATCCACATTAATATCGTTCTCCATGATGCAGAGGAGCATGAAGGGGGCCAGCTCAAGCGGAAGCTCGGCAGCGTCTTCATCAGGGGAGACACCATCATCATAATTTCTGCAGAGTAATATGGCAAAAGGAACTCCTGCGATGGGCCGGAAGTCCGGCAAGAAAACCCATATCTACTGCCGGCGCTGCGGGCAAAGGACCATGCACAAGCGCTTCAAGTCCTGCGCCAGCTGCGGATTCGGGAATTCGGCAAGGATGAGAAGCTATTCGTGGCAGAAGAAGTGATTCTCAGAAACCTAAAGGTTTATATACAAGGATATCCATGGAGATACATTGATGGCTGTTGAGTATGTTCAAGGAAAGCAGATATTTATCACTACACATGCCGTCAAGCGTGCCCGGGAGCGGGAGATCGCCTATCCGGACCATGTCCTAACCGTGCTTAAGACAGGAAAGGTGGAGCGGTTTGGAAAGCAAGGAATAAAATTTATCAGCAAGTCGAAAAAGAACGCCATCATTTGCGTGGGGGAAGATATTGGTCATGCGATTATCATAAAAACAATTGAACGGGGGAATTGACATGGAATGTCCAATGTGCAAAGGAAAGATGGAGAAGATGAAAGACATCATCAAACAGGATGGGATGTCATTTGATGCATTCCGGTGCACTGCATGCGGGGAAGAGATCATGAACATGCAGCAGCTGAAGATGCTCGCCCAGAAATACAGGAAGCTGCGGCACGCAAAAGAAATCACTTTCGCAAAATGGGGAAACAGCATCGCCGTCCGCATACCGAGCGAAATCGTTGATGAATACCACATCACGTCCGGAAAGCAGGGGATACTGACAAAGGACAAAGAAGGGATAAGGATCATTCCTGCGTAGATGAGCGTGCTGTACTAGCAGTCCCTTCGGGAAGTCTGCAAGATTAAGAAGCTATTCGTGGCAGAAGAAATAGATTAGTCTGTTCTGTACAGGTATATCGAATACCCAATCCTCTTCATCGGCTCCTCTCCCTTCAGCCAGTCAAAGCAGTGCTGCTCCTCCTTGGTCATCCCCTTGAGAAAGTTGACGCTCACCGCGATGTAGCCGGAAACCGGCTTACACACCATATTCTCGTCTAAAATCCTGCGGTATTTCACAAACTGGCTGGATCGGTACTCCATCCGGTCAGGCCCCCAGTACATCAGCCAGATCTGCTCCGTGATGTTATGTTCTCCAAGATATGCAGCAAGCCCCTTTAAGTCCTGCCCCCAGTCAATGTTGGAGTCAATCAGAAAGTCCGGCCCGTGCTCCGGCCCCACAAGCTCATTAAAGTACGCGAGCTCATGCGGGTGGATAATG
The DNA here is from genome assembly GCA_016203335.1 of Candidatus Woesearchaeota archaeon. GTDB lineage: Archaea > Nanobdellota > Nanobdellia > Woesearchaeales > JACQNA01 > JACQNA01. The sequence goes on along the minus strand of JACQNA010000080.1, from coordinate 7,552 downwards.
AGGGTAGCGGCTGCGTACCATATGCTTAGGGTAATAACAAACACAGTCATCCATCTCCGGTAATTGATTAATTTGCTGGCAAAGATAAACAGCAGGGGATAGACCGGCAGGATATGCCTAATTCCTATATTCAGCTGCCCGGCCATAAAGCTCAGGAATATCAGGGTAGCAGGCAGCAGGATGAACAGCTCACGGAACCAGCTCTTCACCAGCGTTCGGGTATGCCAGAAGGCGAGCGTCAGCATGATCAGAAATGCGATCGGTGTCTTGATCAGGAACGCCAGCGGAAAATACTGCCACCAGCCGCCGCTTTTTACCTCTCCAAGCAGGTATGCAGGATACCCTGTCTTTGATTGCCGGATCACCTGGTACAGCCCCTGCACATACTGCTCGGGAAGCGGAACAGGGATGAGTGTTGCTGCAGCAATCCCCTCCAGAGAGGGATGCATGCCGGGAATGGCTTCAGTAGCGAGTTTTGTTTTGAGTGAAGTGTTAAAAAATGTGGAAAACGTAAATCCGTACGACGCAGCAAGGATGAGCCAGGCGATAAACAGCATGACAATTCCTTTCCCTACCACCAACAAGACCAAGTTCCGCTTCCACACGATCCGCTGCCAGAACCAGATGAGATATATGATGAGCAATAACACCATGATTCCTAGGATAAAGGCTGCAGTGAACTTGCTGGCAAGCGAGAGCCCGAGCACGATTCCCAAGACCACTATCCGCTTCCAGCTCGGCTGCTGCAGCACCAGCCAGAAGCAATATAAGGAAGCAGCAAGCGCAAGCGCAGCAGCAACATCCGTCTGCACAATCCAGGCATTGCCCAGCACCAACGGAGAGAACGCATACAAAAACAGGGCAAATATCCCTGCACTATTCCCATACCACCGCCGGGCAAACAGGAATACGACAAAGCCCAGCAGCGCGGAAAGCAGCACCATCGGCATCCGCGCCCAAAAGAGTATCGTGTCAGGATCCTCGCTGTTCTCAAACAAGAAATTTCTGCCTGCTGGCCATTCGTACACTTGTTCCCAGGCAATCCCCTGCTCCAGCGAGACATTCAGGAACAGGAGGGGGAACGCGGCAATCTCCTTAATCAGCGGCGGATGCTCCGGATTATAGCGGAAGTCCCGCTCCGTAATATATGAATACCCTGCAGCGATATGCGGCGGCTCGTCGCTGGTTGCGGATTTCTGCTGCAGGATGTCAGCAGTGAGAGCAATATGAAGAAGGAGCAATGCCGCAACGGCGACATGCACCTTATACGATCTTGAACGCGGGCTCTCCATCATCATAGCGGATAGTCTCCTGCGCAGGAATATCCTTCAGCTCATACGGCATGGTCAGGTAAAGGAAGCGCAGGTTGTACGGATGAATCCAGATATTATCAACCAGATATTTGCTTCTTGCAAGCTTGCTCTGCTGGTAAGCAGCAGGATCGTATCTCGTATAAAATAAGATGTATATTTCAGTCTCCGGCAGTATGGAATCAGAGATGATAACCTGGTCATAGGATTCCTCCCGGGCTGCAAGCGCGGCAAAGGCATCGGCAAGCTTGTCTTGGAATAAATCTTTTGAGTATCGGGGATAAGCAATAAGATAGGATTTTTCATAGGCGAAGATATTAGCAGCTGCTCCAATAATAAAAATCCCGGCAAGAAGCAGTGCAGCGGTTCTGGAGGAAATATGCCTGTACAAAGCAATGCCGCCAATTCCTGCGATGATCTCAAACAGGGGCACTGCAACAATGCCCCTCACTGCGTGCGGGTTTCCCTCGGCAGTCAATGATGCAGCGACCGGAAAGAGCAGCAGCCAAAGCAGGAGCAGCTGATGAGAAGGCTTGTGGATATTCCTCAACAGCAGGAATAATCCGATGAGGATGAACGGCAGCAGGAACCAGTGCAGCTGTCCAAACCCCTTGATGCTGTGGCGCAGGTTGCTGTCGCCGGATATAAATAAGAAATCAGGGGAGAAATGAGAAAGGTAATTGGTAATGAATAGCCGCAGCGGCTGCTCCTCAGCGAATATCGAAACCTGTGAGAATCGCTCGTTTCCCGGTCCGAAAAAACTCAGGTAATACGCAGGTGCGGCAAGCAACGCAGCAATCGCTCCAAAGAGCAGCACCGAGCGCGGGGAGAATGATTTTCGGTAGATCAGGAAGAATCCAAGGACAAATAACGGTATAAAGAGCTTGGCGACCGCATAGGTATGGAAGGATACACCAATGGCAAGTGCAGCAGGAATCAGGTAGCGCGAATCCTCCCTGGATTTCAGCAGGAAGAAAAAGGAAAGCAAAAAGAAGAACGAGAGTGAGATCGCGGGAAATGCCATCCTGCTGAACTGCAGGTGCCAGGGCGAAACCGCAGCAAAAAAGGCAGCGAGGAGGGCTACCTGCTCGGATGCAAGCTTCCGGGTAATGAAAAAGACAAGGATAACGCCGCCAATCCCAAACAATGCAGCAGGCAGCCGGATGCTCCAGGCATTAAGGTCGAAGACTGCGACAAAAGGGATGATGCTGTAGTTGTATACTGGCGGGATGTAGTCGCCGAATGAGCGAAACAAGAGGGGGAGGAAATCCCCATGCCGGTCGCTGCCGGTTTTCAGGACAGAAAACGCATCATAGCCGGATGATGCCTCATCCGCATACACCCCTGCAGGAATGCTCCCCAGGAATAAGAGCCGGAGAAGTGCTGCAACAGCAATAATGCCCATGAAAAGGAATCTGGTGTTGTTGCCCATGGAATACCACATCTCATGAAAACCTGATTTTCAGCAGCGCAATAAGCATCTCCGGCATCGCAGTGAGGCGGAAGCTCCCTCCGGGCTCATGCCTCCAGGCCACGGGAACCTCGACAACGGAATATCCCTTCTGCTTCAGCCGCCAGAGCAGCTCAACATCAAAGGCAAAGCCAGTGGTATGCACCAGAGGAAGGGCATGGAGCAGCGCCTCCCGCCGGAACACCTTTGCCCCGCATTGGGTATCATGGATATGGAGATGAAACAGCAGATTCACCAGGATATTGAATCCCCTGCTGAAGAATCTCCTCGAGGATGGCTGCCGCACCATAATGGTGCTTCCGGCAACCCTGCGGGAGCCGATGGCAGCATCCGCGTGCCGGGTATGCTTAATCAGCCGCTGGAAATCAGCAGGCGCAACCGCCTGGTCAGCGTCGGAAAAGCCGATGATATCTCCCTGTGCCGCGCGGAATCCCCGGAGAATGGCGCCGCCCTTCCCGAGCTTCTCAGGAAAAGAAAGCAGCCGTACCCGGGAATCCCTCATCCTCCGCACCATCAGGTCGGTTGCGTCAGTGCTGCCGTTATCCACCACAATGACTTCGATGCCGGAAAAATACCGGAGAAAGCTGCGGATAACCGGAATGATCCGCCGCTCCTCATTATGGGCAGGTATCACCAGGGAAAGCATAGGGGAGAAAAAGGCAATGCCCCATTTAAAGGTATCGAGGATATCTTAAAATGCTCCCCTGCAGAACAATAATCTGCCCGCATGGGTAATCGCATCGCGCTGGTCAAGGTAGACAAAGGAGACTAAAGCGACTACCAGGATAATCGCAAACAGGAAGATAAGCACCAGCATCAGCTTCATGGTGCGCCGCTGCATCCGCTGGCCGGCATTCAGCTGCTGCACAATCTTCTGCTGGAGCTCCTGGGAATAGCTGATCTGGTATTTGTGCCCCTCGGTATCCTGATACTCCATAGGCTGCACAAATCAGGAAGGGATTATTAAAGATTATGCTGGTGGCATATATGCTCGGGAGTATATGGATGGGAGAATGAGGAAAGGGGGAAGGACAAAAGGTCTATGTGGTGCTGGTAGCTGTTAGAGTATTTTCATTGCTTCCGCGGTGCTGATAACCCGTATCTGTGATTGGTTTTTGAGCCGAGCATCATTTGACCAGATTACGCTTCCCGGATATGCGAGTGCACAAGCAAAGAACTCGACATCCTCTGGAGACCCAACGCGCTTCGCTAATCGTTGCGCATCATCATGATACTGGTCAGACACCGCAAAGGGGACAACAGCCATCTTCTGGAGCATCAGGCCAAATAATTGATGGAATTCCATTTCATCCATCTTTGATTTTGCCGCTAATTCTTCTTTGTGCCTGTTCATTTCCTCAAAGATGTAGGCGGGAAATAAAAAGAAATCTGGGTATTCAAGAATAAGCCTGCGGGTGGTAGAATCTTTGATTATTGCGGAGAATAAGACGTTGGAATCAATGATGATGTGCACGGACAAACCTCTGTGCCGCTAATGATTTTATTTTCTTGCTGAAGGCATCAACATCCTTCTGCGTGAGTTTGCTCTTCTGCGCTAGCCTTTCAGCAAGCAGCAATGTTTCGAGGCGCTCTTGTATCGCTTTCCTGGCCACTTCGCTCCACTTGACTTCAGAGAAGTGCTTCATCTCCCGCTGTATGTCGTCTGGTATGGACAAGGTCATGTTTCCCATCTGGCTTCACCATACATAACTATGTGGCAGCACATATTTAAGCCTTGCGCTTGGGGGAGGCATAAGGCAAGCTAGCCAGCAGAAGCCGGTAATTATTTAAAGCGCCTGCACCTCAACAGCTCTGTGGGGATGCCGGAGCGGCCAAACGGGCCAGGCTTAGGACCTGGTGGCTCAGTGCCTACGGGGGTTCGAAACAGCAGCGAAAGTCCTCCTCCCCACATCTTATATGACTAATTGGTAATGGAGAGAGAGGATGAGGCGGCAATCATTTGTTCGATGGGCAACAAGGCCAAGTTCGGTTGCACGAGAGTTGCCATTTGTTGATTATGCGCATCAACAAGGGCTCAAAAGGTTTATTACGGTTCCTGTCGACGAAATGCAATCGAGTTATTATGTGGAGCAAGATTCTTATCATAAATTTCTCAGAAGGATTCTTATTCGTGCGATAAAAAATGAGTGGCATACAAGAGAGTACGCACAGAAACGAAAGCAACTGCTAAACCGTGCAAAAAGACTGCAGCACATAGCTCATGTTCCTTCTCAAAGATTGTGGGAGATCTACAATGATTATTACCGGACGGCAGTCGGCTTCAGCCCGTATGTCTTTATGCCTTTTGCCCTGGCAGAATATATTGAGCAAGATATTCAAAGAATGTTTCCTGAGCAATATGAGATTATCAGCAGCCCATCACAGCCAACTCAATTCCAGAAAATGCAATTCATGTTAGCAACAACAAGCGCAGAAAAGGTAGCTAAAAGATACAACTGGCTCAATATTTACTCTCTCAATGAGCATCCCCATTCGATTGATTATTTCAGGAGATTGAAGAAAAATGTAAACAGAGATGAAATAAAAGGAATAAGAAAAAGATTGAGTGATAACAAAAGGCAGTTCGATAAATTTATTTTGCTGGTAAAGAACAAGGAAATTTTGAGGAAGTGTGAGTTATTGCATGAATATGCATGTATCCGGACTGACCGCGTTGATGCTTGGAATCATGCGCTTTTTTACCTTCTTCCACTGTATAGGAGAATCGCTGCACAATTTCATTTAAGCGTGTATCAGGCGATTAACCTCACCCATGATGAAATGAGGAAAGCATTCCAGAGAGGTATTGTGCCTGCACGAGATGAAATGGAGAAAAGGAGTAAGAAGAAATGCGTATTGGACTACCATGGTGGGAAACTGCATTTTGTGTATGAAAAAGAAAAGATAAAAGATATCAAACGCCTCGTTGAAGAGTCCGTGCCAACACTTCAGGTAATAAAAGGAATTGTCGCAAATAAAGGGCGCGTGCAAGGAAGGGTAATGATCCTAACGAAAAGAGGTGATATCGCAAAGCTACAAGAGAGAATGATATTGGTTGCAGTTGCGACAGTCCCCGCATATACACCTTACCTCAAAAAATGTGCAGCAATCGTAACCGATGAAGGGGGTATTACCTCCCACGCAGCCATTGTATCAAGAGAGTTAAAAATCCCCTGTATCATCGGCACGAAGATAGCAACCAAAATTCTCAAAGACGGCGACCTCGTAGAGGTGGACGCGGATAGTGGAATAGTAACTATTCTCTCTGCGGCGCGGCGGTCGGCGCCGGGCGCATCGCAAACATACCGCCGGACGTTCTCGCGGGACTTCTCTCTCGCCAATATCGAGATATGGTACCGCGCAGAGAGCGTGAATAGGAAGGGATGGACCGCAAAGAAACAGCCCTATCAGCCGTACATTATCTATGAAAAGATGAAAGGATTCGTCGATGTCTATTACTCCGAGGAAGGATTGAGGTGGACAAAGAGGGAATTGATCGCCTGTTCCAGAAAAAAGGGTTTTTTCAGGAAGCTCGAGACAGTCCTCATGCGGAAGCTCGCTCCGATAGAGAGAGCGTACACTCGGCAGACCGCGCTCGGCTATGCGCGCCTCGTCGTATTCCTGAAGCATTTCGAGGAAGCTTATCCCTGGCTCGAGGCCATGTGGTTCCTCACGACCCTTTTTGATAGCAGCAAGGATATAGACGTCCGTTCGCTAGAACCGCTCAGGAAGGCAACCGAGCAGGTCGGACCAGGAACCGAGCAGGTCATACGCAAGTCGATTGCACGCTGCTTTCCTGCATACAAGGCGTATGCCCATGTCATCAGCGGAGACGAGATCAGGAGCAAAAAGATCCCTCCGATAGCCGAGCTCAAACAGCGGGATGCGTATTATATCTTCACAGCCAATCACTTGCACGTGGGCGTAACCAGGGAATCAATCGAACGGGAATACGGCATCTTGATAAAGGATGCGCCTGAAATCCAGAAACCAGGCGAAATAAAGGGAACCTGCGCTTTTCCAGGACTCGTCAGAGGCGTAGCCAGGATTGTCATGGGATTCCAGGAAGTCAACAAGGTGCAGGAAGGAGACATCATCGTCGCCTCCATGACTATGCTTGATGTGGCACCTGCAGTCAAGAAGGCCGCGGCAATCGTCACCGACGAAGGCGGGATATTATGTCATGCCGCAATCGTCGCCAGAGAGATGAAAAAGCCCTGCATCATCGGCACGAAGATAGCAACCAAAGTTTTGCATGATGGGGATATTGTTGAGGTTGATGCGTATATTGGTGTGGTGAAGAAGGTAAAATGAATAAAAAACTAATTTTCGAAGCTTCAGCATATAGAGATTGGAGCGTTATTTATTGCCAAATAGTGTACTTAGACTGGGTTGATGAATTCTTAAAGCAGTTTAATTGGAGAATTAGTGACATCTGTTTCGTTTGGGATGGTCGCATTACAACATTGTATAGATCGCCAGAAGAGCATCTTAAAGGTTTGTTCAGTTTTGTAGCGGAGAAAATAAAGCAAGATCCACAGTTCCTCCAGAAAATAGCTGCAGAAAGCTACAAGGAAGCAAAAGAATGTGAAAGATTTTATAATAAAGTGAAGAATCTTAGTCTTAAGGAGATTTCTTGGAAGGATTTTAGACGGTATTTCACCCTCTTCTTACAAAAGTTCGTACAAGCATCTCCAAAGGCTTTAATCGGGGTGTACTTCCCGCAGGCATTGGAATTATTTCCAGAAAAAAAGAAGAAATATGAAGAAGG
>JACQNA010000079.1 GCA_016203335.1 Candidatus Woesearchaeota archaeon | reverse complement strand
TGCCCCACCCCTTTATTGTTTTGTTAGATAGGGCTTCGCCTTTTGAGACACGAGACTTTCTCAACTCTGCGGTCACAGGTTTTCCGAACTTCATAACCGGAAACAAACTATCCGGCGATAGGCGGCAAAGAAAAAACTGGCATCCACCGAAAGCGGAGCTGCTGCTTTTATAACACTTCAATCTACCCGCAGATCTCCAATATCACCCTTGCTATTCCCTGGCTGAGCTGCAGCGGCTGCTCCCCAGTTGTCTTTCCGCTGGTGCAGGGAGTTCCTATACTCATCAGCGGCTGCTCCTGGCCTATCTGCACAAAGAAATAATACTTCATCCCCCATACGTCCAGGGTACTCTGGAATATGCCGGTTATCTGCCTTTGCACAGCAGTGCATGCCTCTCCTCGGCCATCAGCCGCGCACCGGACAAGCAGCGACTGGATACTCTCTCTGCCTCCTGGAGCTGCAGATGTCCGCAGCAGCACAGTCACCATCTGCTGGGCAAGCTGCTCCTGCTCAAAATCAGCCTCCAGGCTGCTGGGCTGCTGAGAGAACACATACTTCACCGCAAACAGCACCCCGACAGTTATCAATATCATAATAATCGCAATCCCCATCACTTCCATCTGCGCTTTCATGTGAACACCGTCAGCTTGAGCACCCCAAATGCATATGTTTTATCCACAGGGTTATACACAGACACCGGAACCAGCACCTGCCGCTTATTCATGCGCTCCCCGGTGTATGCATACAGCGTATCTTCTGGGCCGCCAACCGTTTGGAGCGTGATATTGCTGAACCCGAACAGGTCAAAATACGCTGCCTGATGGCTCTCAAACACAACCTTTGCAAGTTTTGCCTTTTCACCGTCAATACACGCCTTTATCTCCAGGCTCGTCGGGCACTCTAATTCAGGCAGCTGGGCAATGCGCAGCGCCCGCTCAATGGCAAGCAGTTGGCTGGACTCATCCTGCTGCAGCCGGGCATTCTTCTGTTCTACCGCAGAGTAAAACACCAGCCCAATCCCCAGCAATATAAAGAAGACGAACAGCACTCCCATGGTCTCCCACATCTTAATCTGGCCTTTGATAGTAACATTCATGTCAATACACCAGCGCGCAGGAGTATATCTGCGCTTGCGTATTCTGCCGATCGATCTGTTTTGCGGCGTTATCAATGTCCGTTATGCCCCCCATAGTAAGCTGTTTTCTCTGCATAGCGCTAAACGCATTCTGGTTGTATGCTGGTTGGCAATTCGTACCTCCATACTCTCGTTTATCATACAATGCCTTTGCCCGCTTTCCATACATCTCCGCCACCAAAGACAGCCGCTCCAGCGCCCGCTGCATGCCGCATGTATAAATCTCCGCGGTCCCGGCAAACACCGCGCCCATAACAGATTCTTGTTTGAGGAATGGAAGCGGATTGCCCGTATTCGTAAACGTACCGCCGCCGTAGGTAAAAAATTGCACTGTTCCGGTGCCATCAATCGTATTCCCGCTGCTCATAATCACCACTGCGCTGATGTCCTCGCGCGGCGTATCAGTAATTCCAGGCAGCGAAAGCAACGACGGCATGCTCCCAAAAAACACCAGCCGGATCTTGGTGTTCCGCTGGTCAGCAATCTTATCAATATCAGAAATGCTTATCTTCTCTTTTGTGACAAACTTTGCATCGGGCAGCGCGCGGAAAAGCGCATCCGCTTTACTTTCCCTGCCCGGATCATCATCAACAATAATATACCGGACCGCCGGGCTGCTCACATACAGGAAATTCGCCACGCGGAACGGCAGCCGCCACTCACGGCTGGCAGTGATAATCTCATTTTGTGCAGAAGAAAGCTCAGTGGGCGCAAACACAATAACATCTCCCACATCACCCAGCCCGACAGAAAACCCATCACAGCTATAGGTAATGCCGCCAGGCACCCGGAGCCGGGTGTCGCTTCCCGCTCCTGCCTCTGCGCCAGCAACAATCGTCTGCAGGTTCCGCTGCAGCCCGGCAAGCTCGCTCTGCTCCCCTGCCCGCTTCTGGGTGACCGCAAACCCGGCAAAGAACAGCAGGATCAGGCTCCCGGCTACCGCAATGAATATCCAATGCACCTGGACTTCAATAGTTCCTTTGCTCATGGCAGAGAAACCAGTACGCTTGTTCCTTTTCCCTCGAGCTTGAGATTCATCACCTTTCCGTTCACCACATCAAAGCAAGGATTCTGGACAGTAATATTTGTTACCGAAAACGAATCAATCCCCTCTCCGATCAGGAACACGAGATTCCCGCCGCTGTTCCAGGCATCGGCAAGCAGCGGTTCGTTGGAGTATTTCGCAGGTATACCCCCGCTGTCTTTTTTCCCCTCAACAACGCAAATCCTTTCCAGCCCCTCTGCACGCAACGGATTCTTTTCGTCAAACACCATCACATCCCCGTACGAGCGCAGCGCCTGCCGGAATGCATTTTCAAGCTCCTGCTTAGTGGAAAGCAGCGATATCCGCTCCTGCTGCTGCAAAAAGCCCTGGATAGCGCTGTACCCGTACCCCACGACCAGCGCAAAGATCAGCAGGGCAAGGATATAGATGAATACCTGCTCTGCCTGCCCTTTGCCCAAGAAGTTATTTTTTCTTGGTCCGCTTCTCCAGCTCAGCAAACACATCACCCTCTCCTTTCGGCAGCTTCTTGAAAATGTCAGATTCCTTGATCTTTTCCTCCAGCCTGCTGAAAATATCCTCTCCCTCTTTCTCCTCCTGTTTTGGCTTCTCCTGCGCTTTCGCAGGGCCACGTTGCGCAAACATGTCAAATATCCTGCTCCGCTCCGGGACTTGCCTGCGCTGCACCGGCATCGGCTTTCTTGCAGGCAGAACTGCTCGCGGAGGGGCAGCAGCCCTGCTCACTGGCTTTTTCTGCATCTTGAGGTATTCCTTATAGCCGACATACCCTGCCGCAGTAAGCCCGCCGGCAATTGCAATGATAACCAACACCACGATCCATACCGTAGAGCGTGGATGGCTGTCCGGGTCTTTCGGATCTGTTCCCGCATCCCGCTCTTCCAGGTCAGTATAGCCGTCTCCGTCAGTATCTGGCTTTGTCGGGTCTGTTCCCAGGCGGTATTCATCAATGTTCACCAGCCCGTCATCATCAGGATCCTCCCGCGCATCATTCCTGCTGGTGTCTAACCCAAAATTCCGCTCCCAGTCATCAGGCATGCCGTCCTTGTCCAGGTCGCAGGAGCTGTGCACCAGCGGATCATTCTCATTGCAGTCATCGCCCAGGCTGCATGCGAGCCCATACCCATCGCCGTCATTGTCCGCAGCGCATCCCGTGGTGCACGCATTTTGCAGGCTGTAGGCAGTATCATCGCAGTCATCTCCCTTTGCGCATCCCAAACCATATCCATCGCCGTCTTTATCTTCACTGCACATGCTCGTGCATCCGCTATGGAACGCAGGATCAGCATCATCGCAGTCCCCTCCTGCGCCGCATCCCAGCCCGAATTCATCCCCGTCACCGTCCTGGACGCAGCGGTTGGTGCACTGGCTGCCCAGGAAATCATCCGTATCATCGCAGTCAAATCCCTTATCGCATCCTAATCCGTATCCGTCCCCATCACTATCCTGCGTGCAGCCGGACACGCATCCGGTACGCACCGCAGCATCCCGGTCATCACAGTCAGGCCCGATAGCGCATCCCAGCCCATAGCCGTCACCATCGCCATCCTGCACGCACCCATTGCTGCACTGCACCGTTGCTGTTTTTACCTGGTCATTGCAGTCCAGTCCCCGGGGGCAGCCCAGCCCATAGCCGTCTTTATCGCTGTCCACCAGGCAGAGCGAGGGGCAGAAATCTCCTGGCACATCCACACAATCACATGCGCTGGTATAGGTTCCCGGGCAGCCGCTGATCGTGCATGCCGCTCCTGTCGTGCATGCTGCCGGCCGTTGAGGAACAACTGTTGCATTTCCCGGCTGCTGCCGCGAGACTGCCTTCCGCTTGTCCACCATAATCCCCGCGCTGGTCCCGTTCTCGCTCCATAACCCGACATTGTTCTGGCTGCGCACCATCACGCGGTACCTGCTGTTGTTCAGCAGATTATTGCTGTCCACATCAATCTCCACGCGCTGCTCGCGGGTTGCCCTCCACTCAACCACCGCGCTCCCGTTCTGGTTGATCACCCGATATTGGTGCTGGCTGATGCCGGACTCGCTGTCCACGCTCTCCCATTCTGCAGTGATTGTCCGGACAGCAAACCCTGCTGCGCTGTCTCCGCTGTCGCGCACCACTGGCCTGCTGGGCGGTGTCGCATCAACAGTAAATGTTTTGCTCGCCTGCGCCTGCTCCTGGATTCTGGTGCAGCTCACGGTTATCGTATGCTGGCCGTGCGGGAAGTTTCCTGCAGCCGTGAACCGGTTGCCCTCTTTCACCACAGGGAGCTGCTGGCTGCCTTCGCTGATCGTGCAGCTGGTGAACCGCCTTTTGCTGGTGACTGCCTCAATCGTCACATCCGGCGAGGCATAGGGCCCATCCGGCTTGGTGATCGCAACAGTGAGCGGCGCTGTAGTGTCCACCCGCACCAGCACATCGCGTGATGCAGACATAATCCCGTTCTTCCCCATGCAGCTGACATTGAACAGGTACGCTAAAGAGTCTGCCAGCCGTGGCTCGCTCTCCCGCGGAACAGCCATCTCATGGCTGCTGGCAAATCCATCGCTGAAGGGATAAACTGCTTTGGTGTCATTTCTGCTGTAGCTGCACCGCGTATCTTTATCCGTGGTGACAAACAGCTTGGTCTGGAAGTATCCGGCCTCATTTTCCTCAGCAATCACCTCTGGCCTTGCCTGGATGCCGGTGATGCCCGGCTGCCCAGGGTCATGCCGCAGCTCAATAGCAAGCTTGTTTCCGGTATACCCATAGCTGTTGTTGCACGCGATGAAGATATTCCTGCTCCCTGAGAGCGCAACCGTATGGATAACATTATCTGTTGTTGCGAGCTGCGCATTCATGTTCTCAAACGAAATCAACGGGGTAAAGCTGTACCTGCACGCCGCCCAGTTCGCCGGATCAATCGTTTTGACGCGGAGTGTATAATTTTCTGTTGTCGAGGTATTATACGGCGGCGAGAGAATCTCAAAGCGCAGCAGGGGAATATCCACAGTAAATGCGATCACATTAAATTCTCCATTCCCATAATTATCAACAAGCCTGAGCAGATAGGTATTTGATCCGGGCACCAGCGTCGCATTCACCGCGATCTGCAATTCGGCAGCAGACAGCTGCCTCAGCTCTAATATCTTCGTGCGGCTATGCTCTGGTGCAAATGTTCCGGCAGCTATCCTGGCAACATCCTCACCAGCAATCACCAGTTGCGATACTGCAGAGAGATTGACCTCATCGTTCACCCTTGCCTGAAACACTGGCTTGAGGCGCTGCACAGGCTCGGAGATGGTGCAGCCCCAGATCGGCTTCACATCAGCATTCAGCAGCCCGCAGGCATAATCCCTGCCGTCAGCCCGCACCGAGGTTATCCTTGGCCCCAGGGTATCCACAAAGAATGGAACGATGCCTGAGCCGGAATTGCCGACCAGATCCTCGCCCTCGGCTTCCACAAACAGCTGGCCGTTCCGGTGCTCAGGAGCGATGGTATATGTGTACCGGCATTCCTGCTTTCCTGCTCCTAGGCAGCTCATTGCTGCATCCTTCAGCAGGTACATATGATTCCTTGCTTCTGATACATAATAGACACTGATGTTCATCGCTTTTTGAAGCGGCTCGTCAGATTCTGCATAGATCTGCAATGCGCCGGCGCGGACCGGCTGCGCGGGGACAAATACGTCAATCTCCGGCGGCATGCCGTCAACAGTAAAGCGATACCTGAATGCTGCCGGATTGCTCAATAACCCTTTATCCAGCTGTTTTCGCGCGATAATCTCCAATAGGTATTCGCCATTGCCGAGCTCATTTTGTATCAGCTGCCGGTAAATAAACATGGATCCGGTATTGTCCTGTGGTGGCTGGATGCCAAGCAGATCAACATTCCGGCTGCCAGTGAGAGTAATCCGCTCAGTCTTCACGAGCTCTGAGCCGAAATTGAGCCGAATCTCCGGTATGGTAATCCTGGTGGCAATTCGCGCATCCGGAGCCAGTCTTTTCTTTTCCGCATTTCCCTCAGATACTCCATGATAGATCGCATCAAAATCAACCAGAGTCGCTGTTGGAGCGCTCGCCAGGCTGGGATCAATAGTGAGCACCTTATCAGCGCTGAGCGCTTTTCCCGTCTTGTCCCTGCCGGTTATCCTGATCCTGTTCTCGCCAAGGAGGTACTGCTGGCTGAGAGCAGGCTGATAAGTAACATCAACATCAGTTTCGTTCACTGTGCTGATGCGGAAGCCCTCTCTCCCTTTCACCGAGCTGCCTCCCACCAGCACATCAATGCTGCTAGCATCAACTCCGGTATCATCCGCAATCGTGATGAGCAATTGTTGCACAATGCTATTTGACCTGGTCGGATAAAATGACTTGAGTATGGGCGCAGCGCTGTCCACCACTTTCCGCGTGGAGAAGGTGATGCTCTTTGGTGATTCCTCGTGTCCTGTAGTATCTTTTGAGAAATACCTGATACTGTACCTCTCCTGCTCCCTCCGGATAATGGTGGTTGTGTATGCTCCCCCTTTTTCCTTCATAAGCTCGCCACTGGGAGTAATGCTCAGCTTCTTATCCACAATAGGAATATCCGGAATGCAGGCATTGCTGGTATCCAGGCAGAAGAACGTATCTGCTTCCTCATTCACCTGGAACGTAATCATAATATTCTTTGTGAACAGGGAATCAACAATATCCTTGTTGTCAATAGTCCTGCCATCCACGCTCACGATTGCAGTAGTCAGCGGCGCTGCGGTATCCACAGAAGTACCAGTGCACTGCAGGGCAGCAAACTCCGCTTGTGCGCACATCCCAAACACCTTATTTGTCTCAGCTGGTGGGGGCGCTGCTTCAGCAGTCTTGCAGTATGTACACTTGCTTTCTCCGACCTTGCTGCAGTACCCGATCCCCAGCTCAGCGCCAATTGGATTCCACTGGCAGGGCCCCACACCGCAGCGGTTGCTCTCGCACGCCGACTTTCCATAATAATTGCTGCATGCAGTTACTGTATCTTTACAGCTTTTGCAGCTGTCCAGCACGGTTGCCGAGGCATCTGCATAGCATCCCCTGGTCTGGGTGCAGGCATCCTGATTCACCAAGCCCAGAGGAAGGGGATTGCACTGGCTTAAGGATGGGAAAGCGGTCGTTGTTGTGCACCTTGGTCCAAGAGCTGGCGCATCCGGGTCAATAAAGCACCGTTGGTCTGCTCCGCATATTATTGGAGTAGACTTATAATTTGTGCATCGGGAAATGGTCTTTTCATCCTTACAGGCAGCAACACTTTGCCCACCTGCACAATCACTGTCTCCAGGCGTTTCTGTTACTGTCGCACTATACACCTTATCCCCGCACTCCGGCTTGATGTGGTAAGAATAATATGAGCCAAATCGTACATTGGTATCCGTCCAGCGCATGGCGCCGGATTGCTGGGCAATATCCGAAAGGAAAATATGCTTCTCTTCACCGGGCGGAATCTCGCAGTTGGAGCCAGTAGATTCAGTGCATTCCCGTTTCTGTATCGTAAACTCACTGCACTGGTATGGCGTCCATTCGAGCGTCAGCTGAGGGACATTTGGCTGGGTCGTTCTCACGACACGGAATCCCAGGACACGATCCCCTGTTGTTGCGCCTGGCAGAATCTGCGGCGGCACAAATCCTGTTCGTCTTAAATCAGCAAGCGCTGCATAACATGCATCAGAATCCCCCTTACCATACTCCTGCTTGATCGGCCCCTGGCACTGCTGTCCCGCGATATGGATGCACTGCTGGTTCGCTTTGTTCAGGCACCAGACGCGGTTTTCCGGCTTGCACGATGCAATATCCGAGGATCTTAGAGTACTGGTAAAACGGGCAATGCAGTCTTGCCTGTCTGTTGGCTCTCCTGCTCCGCCGTAATAATCCTCCTGCGCATTCGTAACCGGATCCCGATGTAAGCCAATTGCCGGGCAGCAGAATTCCTCATTGATCTTCGTATCAGCGCAGTACCACGATTCATACGATCCGCCTGCAAGCCCTCGATCGCGGAGCGGCGCATAGTACCCGCAATACACGTTCTCTGCGTATGCATTGCTGAGCATAACAAGCGCCAGCAGCGCTCCTGCCATCACCCCGATCACCACTTTTTTGTTTATCATGGTACTAGACTTGTTTTGGCACCATCAGCCTCCATTCCTTCACATGCCTGCTCAATCCGACCTTCTCCTGGTCAAGATAGTATGTTTTTTTAGTGAGCATCTTGCGTAGCCGCTCCCCAAACCATTCAGGGGTATGCAGCTCCTGCTGCAGGCTCTCCAGCACAAATCCGGCTTTCGCGGCTAAGCTCACTTCATTAATCTTGCGAATATACTGGTACACAACCTCAAAGTTCAGCGGCGCAAGTTTCGGAAGGGCAACAAGCAATTCCTGCAATCCCTTGGTATAGCTGATGGTGCGCAGGCAGTCCACCACTGTCCGTTCTTTATCGCTCACCAGGATCCGCTGCCCATTATACTCCATCTCATGGAAACCGAAAAAATGCTTGCTCTGCACGCAGAGATAGCTCTTTCCCTTATGGTGCAGGTGCGGAATCCGCTGGGGGGTGGTCACATATACTGTGCTGAACTGGGCATCAGCAGCCCCATACATCTCCAATGCAGTATGATGGGAGAGGAAATACCGTTTGCTCATCCGCGATGCCACAATATACTTGTCCGGCAGGTGCTGCTGCCCAACATCAGGAGTCTGCTCAAAGGGAATGACGCTGTACAGCCCTCCTTTAATCCGCTGGCAGTACCCCTTGCTCGCCAATCCGCGCGCAGTCGCAATAGCTGTCCGGTAATTTCCCAGAACGCTCCGCGCCCCATCCAGGGTAAATATCTGCTGCTGGTAGAAATTCCGGTACACCTTCTGCTCGCTCGGTGTCAAAATCATTACATTCTGATAATGAGTACTGCCATTTATAAACTTTTTCCTTTTCCAAGGTAATGCTATCCATAGGTATCTGTTATACCTCTATTTTTATAGACTCTTTGAGAGAT
>JACQNA010000074.1 GCA_016203335.1 Candidatus Woesearchaeota archaeon | reverse complement strand
GCAACACCCAGTCCAAGCATATCCGCAAGGAGCGGACTGAGGAGATCCTCGACAAGTACCTTCTCCCGCACCTGGGCATCACCCGGGACAAGCGCATATTCAAGGCATACAATCTCTGCAAGTACATCAAGAAGTTCATCCTGGTGCAGAATGGCGAGCTCGCGCTCGATGACAAGGACCATTACATGAACAAGCGCCTCAAGCTGAGCGGCGACCTCCTTGCAGACCTCTTCCGGGTCAACCTCAAGGTGCTCATCGGCGACATGCTCTACAATTTCCAGCGCATTGTCAAGCGGGGAAAATTCCCCAGCATCAAGGTCATCATCCGCGACAAGCTGCTCACCCAGCGGATGTACTCCAGCATGGCGACAGGAAACTGGGTCGGCGGCAGGAAGGGCATCTCCCAGCGGATACAACGCCTTAATTTCCTCGACACCATGAGCCATCTCCAGCGGGTAGTCTCCCCCCTTTCCGCATCTCAGGAGAATTTCGCGGCGCGGGAGCTGCACGCAACCCATTTTGGCAGGCTCTGCCCGATCGAGACTCCGGAAGGGACAAACATCGGATTGCGCAAGAACCTTGCGCTGTTTGCCAGCGTTTCCCAGGTAGGCCAGCCACCAGAGGAGCTGGTGAAGAAGCTCGCTGCATTGGGGATGAAGCAGGTGAAGCATGAGTGAAGTCTATCTGAACGGCATCTTTGTCGGAGAGGTTGAGCAGCCGCTGGAATTTGTCAGCCAGCTGAAGGCAGAGCGCCGGAAGGCGAAGATCAGCCAGAACCTCAATGTTTCCTACAGCGAAGCCATGGACAGCGTAATGGTCGAAAGCGACAAGGGAAGGGTGCGCAGGCCCCTGATCGTGGTCCAGAACGGCCAGCCGCTGCTCACGGAAAACCATGTCCGGCAGCTGGAGCGGGGCGAGCTCAACTGGAATGATATGGTGGAGCAGGGCATTATCGAATACCTTGATGCGGCAGAAGAGGAGGATACGCTCATCGCCATGACTGAGGCAGAGCTCACTGCAGAAAGCACCCATCTCGAGATCAGCCCGCTGCTCATGCTTGGCTACTGCTCATCTCTGGTGCCTTATGCCAATTATGCGCCCGGCGCACGCATCTCCATGGGCAGCAAGAACCAGAAGCAGGCCATCGGATTCTACGTCGCCAACTATTTTGTCCGCATGGACATGGATACCAGCATTCTCCACACTCCCCAGATGCCGCTTGTCAAGTCCATTACCCATGACATCTCGCATTATGAGGAGCACCCCTCTGGCCAGAACATGACTGTTGCGATCATGACGTACGGCGGCTACACGATTGAGGATGCGATCATCATCAACCGCGGCTCGATTGAGAGAGGATTGGCGCGCAGCTCCTATTACCGGCCGAGCATTGCAGAAGAGCTCCGCTACCCTGGAGGGCTGATTGATGAGGTCTCCATCCCGGACAAGGATGTCAAGGGATACAAGTCCGAGCGCGATTACCGCTTCCTGGAGGGAGACGGCATCATCTATCCTGAAGCCCAGGTCAGGGAAGGGGATGTGATTATCGGAAAGACCTCCCCTCCACGATTCCTCAGCAGCCTGGATGAGTACAATCTCGCGTCATCCATCCGGAGAGAAAGCTCAGTAGACATCAAGCACGGCGAGCAGGGAATCATTGACTTTGTGCTGCTCACGGAAAATGAGGAGGGAAACAAGCTGGTGCAGGTCAGGCTGCGCGACCAGCGCATCCCGGAGATCGGCGACAAGTTCACCAGCAGGCACGGCCAGAAAGGGATTGTCGGCATGATTGTGAGCGAGGCAGACATGCCCTTTACTGCGTCAGGCATTGTCCCTGACCTGATATTCTCTCCATTAGGCATCCCCTCCCGCATGACGATTTCGCATCTCATTGAGCTGATTGGAGGCAAGGTGGGAGCGCTGTCCGGCAGGTTCATTGACGGCACCACCTTCCATGGCGAGCCGGAAGAGCAGCTCCGCCAGCAGCTCCAGGCATTAGGGTTCCGGGAAAGCGGGGTGGAGACCATGTACAACGGCTCCACTGGAGAGCAGTTCAGGGTGAAGATATTTGTCGGGAACATGTACTACCTCAAGCTCCGCCATATGGTTGCCAACAAGATCCATGCGCGCGCCCGGGGCCCGATCCAGCTCCTGACGCGCCAGCCGACAGAGGGCAGGGCAAAGGAGGGCGGATTGCGGCTGGGAGAGATGGAAAAAGACACTTTTGTCGCCCATGGCGCATCTCTCCTGCTGAAAGAGCGCTTTGACTCTGACCGGACCATTGTGCCGGTGTGCGAGCAGTGCGGCCTGATAGCCATTTATGATGAGTTCAAGGACAGGGGGTACTGCCCGATTTGCGGCGATGCAGTCACCATCAGCAACATTGAGGTGAGCTACGCCTTTAAGCTGATGCTTGATGAGCTGAAATCCCTCTGCATCTATCCCAAGCTGGAGCTGATGAACAAGTACTGAACCATTTTTACGATTATCAACCACCAACCACCATGGACGAAAACATCTATGTGCACAAGAAAGTGAAGAGCCTGGTATTTCAGGTGCTCAGCCCAAAGATGATCAAGGACATGGCATCTGCCAAGATCGTCACCCCGGAGCTGTATGACAAGGAGGGCTATCCTGTCGATGGCGGCCTGATGGACATCCGCCTGGGCGTTATTGACCCTGGATTGAAATGCAAGACCTGCGGCAGCAAGCTCAAGGAATGCGTTGGCCATTTCGGCTATATTGAGCTTGCCCGGCCGATCATCCACCTGAATTTTGTCGGCGTTATCCAGCTGCTGCTCAACTCGACATGCAGGGAATGCAGCAGGATACTTGTTCCGCAGAATGAGATTGACAAGCATAAGCAGGAAGTGGAAAGCATGGAAAAGATATCCAGCGGCGGCAGCATCCGCAGGAAAGCGATCCGCGAGATGCTTTCCGGCCTGAAGTCAGTCAGCAAGTGCCCGCACTGCAAGGCAAAGCAGGGCAAGATCACCCTGGAGAAGCCGACGACATTCCTGGAAAGCGAGAAGCGCATCAGCCCGGTGGAGATCCGCACCAGGCTCGAGAAGATCCCTGACGATGATGTGCAGCTGTTCGGCATCAGCCCCAAGGCATTCCGGCCTGAATGGGCGGTGCTGACCATCCTGGCGATTCCGCCGGTCACCATGCGCCCCTCCATCACTTTGGAGTCCGGGGAGCGCAGCGAGGATGACCTCACCCACAAGATGGGCGACATCGTGCGCATCAACCAGCGCCTGTTTGAGAACATCAACGCGGGCGCTCCGGAAATCATCATCGAGGACCTTTGGGACCTGCTCCAGTACCACATCACCACATTCTTTGACAATGATGTTGCCCAGCTTCCCCCTGCACGCCACCGCTCCGGCCAGCCGCTGAAGACGATCAGCGAGCGCATCAAGAGCAAGGAGGGCAGAATTAGGCATAATCTGGCAGGCAAGCGCACGAACTTCTCCGCACGGACAGTCATCTCGCCTGATCCGAACATCCAGATCAGCGAGGTCGGCGTTCCCCTGAGCATGGCCATGAAGCTCACGGTGCCGGAGAAGGTGACTGCATGGAACATGGCGTATCTCAAGAAATTTTTGGAAACAGGGCCGGAAAAGTATCCTGGTGCAAATTACATTGTCCGGCCAGACGGCAAGAAAAAGAAGATTACCGATGAAACAAAGGAGGCATCACTCGAGGAACTGCAGCCTGGCTATGCTGTTGAACGGCACCTCATGAACGGGGATGTGGCTATCTTCAACCGCCAGCCCTCGCTCCACCGGATGTCCATGATGTGCCATAGGGTCAAGGTGCTGCCCGGCAGGACATTCCGGCTGAATCCCGCGGTCTGCCACCCCTATAACGCTGATTTTGATGGCGATGAGATGAACCTCCACATTCCCCAGACCGAGGAAGCCCGTGCAGAGGCAGAGATCCTCATGGAGGTCCAGAACCAGCTCATCTCTCCGCGATATGGGTTATCGGTCATCGGCTGCACGCAGGATGCCCTGGCAGGAAACTACGCGCTTTCCCGGGATTTTAAGGTGAGCAGGGAAGAGGCGATCCAGCTGCTGGCTTCAGTCGGCGTGAGCAGGCTGCATGCCATTGGCAGCAAGGAAACCGTTGACGGCCTGCAGATATTCAGCGCGATGCTGGCGCCGGACTTCAATTTCACAGGCAAGAGCAGGAGCGGCGAGCCGTTCATCGTGAAGAACGGAAAAGTGACCGAGGGAAAGATCGACAAAAGCATCATCGGCGAGGAATCCGGACTACTCCTCCGCGAATACCACCGCCGGTACGGCGGGAAAGAGACCATTGCGCTGATCGACCGGATCTACCACCTGGGCATCAATGTCCTGGACAAGATAGGGTTTTCGGTGTCCCTCTATGACATCGACCTGCCGGCAGATGCACGGAGCAGGATCCAGCAGGTGCTGGACAAGGCATATGCCCAGGCTGATGAGATGATCACCCTGTTCCGCGAGGGAAAGCTTGAGGTGTTTCCCGGCAGGACAGCGGCAGAGACGCTGGAGCTCAGGATTCTTGAGATCCTCAACAAGGCAAGAAATGAGACGGGAAAGGTGGTGAACGAGTTTGGCATCAAGAATACCGATATCCTCAGCATGGTCAATTCCGGGGCCCGGGGAAATCTCCTGAATCTTGCACAAATGGCTGCCTGCGTCGGCCAGCAGGCCATGCGCGGCAAGCGGATCGAGAAAGGATACCGCAACCGCACCCTCCCCCACTTTATGATGCACGATCTGCGCCCTGCTGCCCGGGGCTTTATCCGCGACGGCTTCAAGGGAGGCTTGCTGCCCCATGAGTTCTTCTTTATCGCGATCACCGGCAGGGACAGCCTGATGGATACCGCGCTCCGCACGCCAAAATCCGGCTACCTGTACCGCAGGCTGGCAAATGCCATGCAGGACCTGAAAGTAGAATATGACATGACGGTCCGCGACGCTTCCAAGAAAATCATCCAGTTCAAATACGGCGAGGACAGCATTGATGTTTCCAAATCAGAGTATGGTAAGCTCAATGTGAGCAGAATGGTGGAAAAATGAGCAGTGAAGATGGTGATGTTGAAGAGCAGCTCCCAAAGTCAGTGGTTGACGAAGTGAAGGATGAGCTTCCCAAGAATGCGAGCGAGAAGCATGTGCGGGAAGTGCTGCAGCGGGTGCACCAGGAGTACCTGAAGACGCTGGTTGAGCCCGGGGAAGCGGTTGGCCTGGTCAGCGCAGAATCCATCGGCGAGCCCGGCACCCAGATGACGCTCAACACATTCCACTATGCGGGTGTTGCCGAGATGAATGTCACCCTGGGATTGCCGCGCATCATGGAAATCTTAGACGGCAAGCGGGAGATCGCAACCCCCATGATGGAGATTTACCTCAAATCGCCTTATAATAAGGGAAAGGATATCCGCAAGGTCGCCCAGTCATTCAAGGAAATCAAGCTCAAGGATGTTGCAGCAGAGTTTCTGATCACCCCTGACCTGAACATTGACATTGTGTTCGACGCAGAGAACATGAAAAACCTGGGCATCACCCCTGCCGGCGTGCTCAAGGGGATGAAGGTTGGGAAAGGCATCACCGTGAGGGAAAAGAGCGACGGGCTGAGCATCAAGCCCAAGAACAAGGAGGGCGGGCTCAACGAGGTCTACCAGCTGAAAGAAAAGCTCAAGGACATGTACATCAAGGGCATCAAGGGCATCACCCAGGTGCTTCCGGTCAAGCGCGAAAACGAGTTCGTGGTCATTACTGCTGGCTCAAACCTCAAGGAAGTGCTTGTCCATCCTGATGTTGACGCCGAGCGGACGGCCTCCAATGATATCTTTGAGATTATGGAAGTACTCGGCATCGAGGCAGCCCGCCAGGCAATCATCAACGAGGTGTTCAAGGTCATTGACAGCCAGGGGCTGAATGTTGATGTCCGGCATATCATGCTGGTTGCGGACACGATGTGCAGCACCGGGGCAATCAAAGGCATTACGCGCTATGGCGTGGTCAGCGACAAGAGCTCTGTCCTTGCCCGGGCGAGCTTCGAAACCCCTATCCAGCACATCATTGATGCATCATTGGTCGGAGAGCGGGATCATCTGACTTCAGTAGTGGAGAACGTCATGCTGAACCAGCCTGTTCCTGTGGGCACTGGCCTGCCTGGACTGATCACCAAGGTAAAAAAGTAACCTTTTTAAATGAGGGGGAAATAAAAATACATATGGCAACAGATCCTGTGCATGACATCAAGAAGCTTATCGGCTCACCCAATCTGGTGATTGGCACAAAGCGTACGCTTCGGGAGCTGAAGCAGGGAAGGCTCAAGCGGGTATTCCTCAGCATGAACTGCCCGGAGCGCGTGAGAAAGGACATTGCGTATTATCAAAAGCTCTCACCAGTTGACATCGTGGTTCTCCAACACCCCAACACCGAGCTGGGGAATGTCTGTAAGAAACCCTTCGCGGTTTCCGTGCTCAGCGTGCGCCAGTGAATAAAATCATCTTTGACAGCGCGGCCATGCAGACCTTGGCGCTCTTTGAGCGCACTATCCGAAGCCCGGCGAAGGACTGCATCCTGCAGGATAACACCTATATCTTCATCATTCCGCAGCACACCATTGCCCAGGCGATCGGCCGGCAGGGAAGCAATGTGAAGCGGCTGCAGCAGCTGCTCAACAAGAAGATCAAGATAGTGGAGTTCTCCGACACTCCTGCCATCTTTGTCCAGCACCTGATTCTGCCTCTGCAGGCAAAGGCAATTGCCCAGGAGGGAAATCGGATCATCATCACGAGCCCGGACATCCAGACCAAGAGCCTGCTCATCGGCAGGGATTCCCGGAACCTGAAGAACTACGAAGCGATCGTCAAGCGGTATTTTGATGTTGAGGGGATGCGGGTAGTGTAAGAAATGTTCTGCTTTATTCGTTAAAAAATAAATGTTTATATAGTGGCGTTGTTTAGTATAGGACATGGTAGAGGTAATATACCCCACAGTTGAGAAAATCGTTGAATACAATGTTTTGGCACTTCGGTTGATAAAAGTTAAGAAAGCAGACCAGCCTAAGATTTTAAGCCGGCAAAGGATAGTTAATATAATCGAAGAAGCAAAAAGTACGGATGGGGATATTTATGATAAGTCTGTTGTTTTATTTAAAGGGCTAATCCAAAAGCATCCTTTCGCAAGCGGAAATAGAAGAACTGCATTTATTGTTGCAAAAGAGTTCTTATTGAGCAACCACCAGGCGTTTAATATTGAGGATAATCCCTTACAAGCAAGAGCAATGCAAGGAATAAGGGAAAATTATTACACCGATGATGAAATCAAGGAGTGGATAACCCATGGCAAAATCAGGGAATTCAAAAGATGGTAAAAGGCATGAAATAGTAATTGAAGAAATAGAACATGTTGAGAGGCTGATAGAAGGGCATAGAAAGCTGCTTACTGCTATTGGAAATCTATAAAATCAATTGAGATGGCGGCATACAATTAACCTTGGCGGAATCACCAGCCCGGACATCCAGACCAAGAGCCTGCTCATCGGCAGGGATTCCCGGAACCTGAAGAACTACGAAGCGATCGTCAAGCGGTATTTTGACGTTGAAGGGATGCGGGTGATGTAGCTGGTGAGCCGAGTTACCATCTGCGAAGCTGGGAGGTATGACGCAGGGCGGTCTGTTACACTATCCCCTTAGAATCTTCGAAATTATCAAACAGGAGACAAGATACGATGCAATCACATAAACTAATGTAATTGGCCAGTATATTACAATAGTATTAACAAAAACTTCTGGTGCGGTAAATAAACTAATAATCAATGGTTCAAACCTATAATCATCAGCGGGACAATCTGGTGAAGGAGGATCACATTCAAACCCTACTTGATAAATTACTTTGAAGAATGGAATTACCAAGACTAATACCATACTTAATACTATTTTCCATAAATTTGGTCGTAAAAATTCTTTCCAGCCCATAATGTACTACCATTATCTCTTGCGTATATAAACGTGTCGATGGCTTCAAATTGAATCAAAACAAACCGCTTGGGTAATATTCCAACTCACACGACCATCCGACAGGGCATGCCGCCCCTTCCCCAACCACAATCCTTATATATACGTAGATATCCGTAAATGTCCGTATTTATACGTACAATAAAAGAATCATACCATGAGAAAGGGCAACACCAAGCTTACCATATCCATCAATGAGGATATCAAAGAGGAATACAAATCCTATTGTGATGCTGAGGGATTGCAGCTCGGCAAGCAGATAGAGAAGTTTATGCAGCATGAGCTCGAGAAAAAAAAGAAGTAGGAAAGCGAAAGGCGTGAAAAAGGGTCGCGCGAGAGAAGCCCTTTACCTGATAGTATTCGTTTCGCTCACTGCCCTTACTCTTCTTTTCCTTCGTGATGGCTTTACTGGGTTTGTGGTCAGGCAGATCGCTGTCCATACCCCTGCAGAGCAGGTATGGGAGATGAATGCTGCGCTTCCGGAGATCGTTGTCCGCACCAGAATTGAGAATATCACTACTGCTGATTATCCTGCGGCTGTCTGGTATGACCCGCAGGATGCACTGGATGACATCACCAGAGCAGATGGTGATGAGGCATTGCTGAACGACGACAAGCAGTTAGATGTGATATTTCCCGAGGTTTCCCCCGGAGATACTATCGCCCTGCATATTGTTGGCTCCTCAGAAGCAGCTCTCGTGCTCTGCCCGCTCGGAACCAGCTGCGAAACAGGGTATGGAAGCATATCAATAAGCGGAGCAGGATGGTATGCAATTCCCCTTGATTTAGAAGCGCAGATTTCCGGCTTTACCATCATTGCGGACAGCGCTGTGCGGATTGATTATCTGGCTGCCTCATCCAATGCAACCGCTGCCTGGCTGGATCCCCATAACCGGACTGCTGATGCCTTGACACAGGATAATAAAAGGATCACTGTACAGGATGATGCCCTGTTTTCTGTGGTGTTCCCTACAGAGCTGCATAGCGGTGATATCATTGCCCTGCACCTCAAAAGCGGCGATTCCGGGGCAGTTCGCCTGTGCAGCTACGGCACGTTCTGCGCAGAAGATATGGGCTCTGTTGCTTATGCCGGAACAGAGGGCTGGTATAACCTCACCCTGCTTGATGCAGGAAGCGCCTTCTCCATCCGCTTTCCTGACCGCATCCAGCTCAACCGCCTCTATGCGTATCGTGTCATCAATAACAGTTATGACATGGAGAATCGAAGCTACCCGCCCAGCAGCATAATAGAGACTGCTGATCTTACTGTGCCGAATCTGTTCCAGTGGGACATGCTTATCCCTGATGAAGAGATCAATGGCCAGGCAATTGGATATGCGTATTCTGCGGACTCCGGGCAGAGCTGGCATGATATTGCGGAGTTCAACCTGAGCGCAATTCCCAACAAGACCATGAGAATCCGCGCAACGCTTACCAGCGACGGCAGCGTAACTCCGCTCCTTCATGCCATCACCCTGCGCTACATCACCCAAACGATTGAGGAAAGGGAGTATACTATCGCCGCAGCGCTCAATTACCGCTCCGGCACCTCGTTTGACCGGGATAATGATGGCATTGAGAACCTTACTGGGGTGGTTGATTTCCAGGTCAGCGCTGATTTCAGCTGGGCGGTGGATGCCTCTGCGCTCTGCACCAGGTACTGGATTCAGCCGGCAGGCAACGACAGCTCATTCATCTGCTCAGGAGCAGCATCCTGCTGCGCATTTGTGGAGCTGGCGCCAGGCCTTCCCAACTGGAATGATCCCTTCCACCTCTTTGTGGGGAGATACGGCGCGGGCAGGAACAACACCGTGCGCGCACAAGTGCTTTCTGTGGATGCTGCTTCCGGAGACATCTTCTATTCAGGATGGGTGAACAAGACTGCCCTTTTCATTTCTGCTGCCCCTTCCTGCACCCCGCGATGGGAGTGCGCTGCATACGGGCAGTGCATCAATCAGGTGAAGCGTTGCACGGCTGTCACTGATGCCAACTCCTGCGGCATTCCCCCGATATCCCTCAATGCAACCTGCGCGCCATATACCACTTATATGGAACGGAGCGAGGATATCGCCCTTTACTCCTTTTTCAATAATGAGAATGAAAGCCTGAGGGTGCAGATTGCCCAGGGCAGGGCTGCAGTGGAGATTGAGGCAGAGCATGTCGTGAACGGAACGATTGCAGTCGCCAATTACACCGAGAATGTCAAGGATGTTTCCCATATCCTGCCTGCGTTAGGGCGCTATGTTGACATTGTCGCTGATTCCGCGACAGTGCGAGGAATCTTGTCCGCTGCCCTGGTCATTTCCTATACTGACGCTGAGGTTGCTGCTGCCGGACTGAATGAGAGCAGCCTGGCGATATATTACCTGAATGAGGGCAATGAGCGATGGGAGGCAGTGCCATCTGTTGTCAATACGACTGGCAACTATATCATTGCATCCCTGGAGCACATCAGCTTTTACGGGGTATTTGGGAAGGCGAGAACTTCTGCCGGCGCACCGGAAACAGATACTGAATCAGATACCGAATCAGCCGCCGTATCTCCTGCAT
This sequence comes from Candidatus Woesearchaeota archaeon, assembly GCA_016203335.1. GTDB lineage: Archaea > Nanobdellota > Nanobdellia > Woesearchaeales > JACQNA01 > JACQNA01. The sequence continues at coordinate 1,954 of JACQNA010000074.1, read as the reverse complement.
CTGCCGCTGAGCCAGCACACAACACTACCGAAGCAGCACAGACGGTAGGATTCCAAGCTCCCGCATCTGAAGCGTGCAGCTATGGCTTCACGGTTGATGTGCCTTCTCCGCTCTCCTTTGTCGAGGAACGGATACAGAAGATAATGATTACGAACACTGGCTGCTCTGTTGACAAGATTACTGTGACCGTTACCGATCCACTCCATCTCCTCACTGCACGTGAGCAGAGCATCGCCGGCATTCGTGAAGGGGAACGCGCAACCATTATCCTCCAAGCCAATACCTCTGTCCCTATCCGGCAGGAATTCCCCATCCAGGGATTTCTCACGAAAAGCATGGAGAAGCGCGTCCAGAACTATACTGCTGAGCTGATGATTGCTGCAGAAGCAGGAGGGGAATCAATTATGGTGAAGGAAACTGCCATCACCGCCCAGCTTATCACCCCGGTATCGCGGCAGTCGTTGACTTCCAACAGGACGGCAGTATTTATTCTGCTTGGGGTTACCATAGCAATAGGGATAGGGATGGCATCCTGGCAGCTGCGGATGCGTCGCTCTCCGCCGCAACCATAACCTTTTAAAAGAGCCAGCTTCCCCATCTCCCTGTGCCCCGTTAGTGTAGTCCGGCTCGACGGAAGCATCTGCTTCCTTGCGGGAACAATCATACAGCGTTCTCAGCGCTGTGACTCGGGTTCAAACAGGCTCACTGTCGTTCGTAGCTTCCAGCGACAGAGTCGTTGAAAGTCCCGAACGGGGCATACTTTTTTATAATCAATATTCATTCTTTTTTGCATGGATAACACAAAATCCCATTATGTCGTGGTGACCGGCATCATTGTCAAGGACGGCAGATACCTCATCGTGAAACGTGCGCCGCATGAGGTCGCTTTTCCCGGAAAATGGTCAGTCCCTGGCGGCAAGCTGGAGACCAATGATTATATCTCCAGGCAGCCAACCACTGCTGCGGGCAACTGGTACCATGTGTTTGAAGATTTATTGCGGAGGGAGGTCAGGGAAGAGACCAATCTCGAGATCAGGAACATCCGCTACCTCACCAACCTGGCATTCATCCGGCCGGACAAGATTCCGGTGGTTGTGGTGAGCCTCTCTGCGGAATATGCAGGCGGCGAGGTGCTGCTCTGCTCCGACTTAACAGAGCACGCATGGGTGACGCGGGAAGAAGCAAAGGGATATGACCTGATTGATGGGATATACGAGGAAATGGAGCTGCTGGATGCGATTCTTCAGGGCAAGCCCATGCCGGACAATTTTCTCTCAGAGCAAGCTATTTAAATGCCCCGCTATCCATCTTCCCTTCTACGCCGACGTGGCACAACCTGTCTTTATACGTTCAACTTTGGTATTGCTTCACATCCCAAAACCTTATAAACATTACGATTATACGATGGGCATGAATCAACAAAATAAACTTTCAAAAAGGAACAAAACGGTAGCTATCGCGCGATGGAAAAAAGAAAAAGAAAAGCTCAATCTTCATTTGGAGAACATTTCTTACCTTGATAATTACAAGCCTTTTAAATCTCGATTGCTAGGATATCTTGCAGGTGATGGTAGCGTATCTGTAAGGAAAGAAAAAGCAAACAATATAGTGCATCATGACATTGCATTTTATCCAGACCATCTGTCAATGATAGGCTCTTTCCTTGAAGCGTTCACCGGCATCTATTTGAGGAAACCAACCATCCGATATCGCGGTAATCATTATTCACTTAAAATATCATCCAAGTATATTGTCCAAGATTTAATGAAAACTGCATCTTTTGGTATACATAAATGGCAAGTTCCATTTAACTTCTTAGACTCAGAAGAATGCAAAGTAGAATGGCTTAAGGCATTCTTCGATTGTGAAAGCTCGGTCATAAAATGGCAGATTCAAGTACAGTCTGTAAACAAGAAAGGTCTTTACCAAGTAAAGCATTTATTGGGTATATTAG
>JACQNA010000072.1 GCA_016203335.1 Candidatus Woesearchaeota archaeon | reverse complement strand
GAGCACACTCAGAAATGCGAGGCATTTCTGATGAGCCCGGGGCGTGTTCTTGAGCATGCTCGGAAATCGCCTTCTTATTCCAAGCTCAAGCAAGGAGTGTGCGAATGGCGATTTCCGACATATCAAGGAAGACCTGGTAATACATCATGGGAAAACGCAACATGGTGATGCCTATCAATTGAATGTGAAAAGATTACAGGAGATTGAGGAAATAATCTTTACGTCAAAATCAGCGGGGACTATTAATCTATGACTGATGGCATGTTCGCTTCGCTCACCCGCTGATTTTGAGCGTGCTCAGGACACCACATATGAGATAAGTAGTTGGGCGCTCAGCTATCAATTAAAAATTAGTGGTGTCCTGACACGTGAAGAATCTCAAAACTAACACTGCTCCATCGCCACCGTATCCTTCCCCTCATTCGCGAGATTGTCTTTTACCGCTATCGTCACTGCTTTTGTCTTGTCGCTGCCGAATGCATTGCGTATGGTGTAGGTTCCTGCTTCCCTGCTCTCTTCCGGGGCGATCTTTACCCCATCTTTCTCAAATGTCAGCGCATTGCCATCATCCCACGCCGCTACCACAATATCATTGCTTGGATAATCACATGCCCGGAGCTGCTCTGCTGGCTGGATGATCTCCACTACCGGCGCAATATGGCCGTCGGTGCTGGAGCGGATGTCAAAGCCCAGCTCCTTGACCTGCTCCACTCCGTTGAAGAGCAATGGCTGATCGCCCTCGCTGTACTGGCTATTACTGTCAATATCCTGATACAGGGCAAGGCGCAGGCGGTAGTTGCCTGGCGGGAAACCACGCTGTCCCGAGCAGATGTTTTGGGTGTATAAAGTAATGGGCGAGCCTGGCCCGGGCTCCATGCAGCTGACCTCAACAGCAGTATTGATCGGGCTTTCCATCCTCACCTCCAGACGCTTGATGGGCTTTGCGGACAGTTTTTCTGATTTTGCGCAGATCACTTCCTTGCTCCCTGCGCGGCATTCCTCAGTTGGTGACTGCTCATCGTCATAGGTAAACCTGATGTCCTGGATGGTGTTGCTGCTGCCCACTCTGAATTTCCTGCATTCAGCACCGAGTGGATTCTGGTCATTGTGCTTGGTGAACTCTGCTGTCAGGGTGAACTTTTCTTCTGCAGTATCTGGATTGGTGATGATGCTGACAACAGGTTGGGTTGTTGTTCCCTCTACTACTAGCACCATGCTGTCCACGGAGCTGCTTGGGCTTTTGGTACAGGTTGCTACGTTCTGCTGGATGGTGCACGATATTGGCCTGCCGCCCATGGTTGCCAATGCGTATTTGAGGGTTCCCCGGTCTGTATTCAGGGAGAACCGGGCTGCTGCGGTGAGCTGCAGAATGTTGAGGGATTGTGCAGGCACAATAGCCTGATAAAAGGGAACAGTCATGTCATTTCCGAGGATGCTGCACTCGCTGGTGGCTGCCGTCGAGGTGATATCAAGCAGCGCAAAGGCAGCAGTGCCGGACAGAAGCTGGGCAGGGGTGATCACTTTGCTGCCTGACTCTGATATATCATTGCCGATAATGTCGTAGCGGAGCAGAGTGGGAGAGTTATAGCTGCCAAATGGCCTAAGCTGGAGCTGTACTCCGATATTGTTACGCGGGAAATAGGTGGAGGGCAGCTCATTGGAGATGCCGCTGCCCCGGAACGGGGTGAATGTGGCTTTTTGGATCTCCACTGAGCCCAGGCTGCCTAATGCATATGTTCCGCAGTTAATATCCTGGTTCAATGCGCCAACTGCTGCATGGCATTCTGCAATCATGCCACCCTTCCTGATGATGGGGAAAGAGACCGTATGATTTTCCCAGCGGCTGCCGATCAGGTAGCTGGCAGTCAATGTTGCCTTATTGTACCAGAATGCTGCTTTTGGGTCCACAACCTCGATATTCTGCGTCAGCTGGCCATCAGGAGGCACTGCTCCTGCCAATCTCACTGGATACTGCGCTGCCTTGGTGCAGAAATCCTCGCGCTTGTTTCTGTCGCAGCTCAGCGTGATGTCATAATGGACGGTCTGGCCGCCGGAGAGTATCATGGGAGTAATCGTATACTTAATCGTGAGGTAGCCTGTTGTCGGATTATAGGTAAAGACGCGGGAATCTGCGATCAGCGGGCCGAGGAAGGGAGCGACTGGCTGTGTCTCGATGACGGTGTCCAGCGCTCCGCTCAGGGTGCTCCAGTCTTGCGTGATCAGCCCCTGGCATGCCTTATGGACCAGCTGCTGGGAGCCAACGCCTGCTGCAGCAGAGCCGAACAATCCCTGGTAGCGCCTGCCGAGATCCTCATTGAGCTTCTTGAATTCATCCTTTGGATTGCCGCGCTGGCTTTCTCCGCCCAGGCGCTCTTTCTCTTTCAGCAGCTTCTGCAGGGCAAAGAAGGTAAGGTCGCAGCCGTATAACGCGAGAATCTTCTCGCAGTAGCCGATGGCTGTCTGGCCGTTCTGCGCCTCCTGCAGGCACTGCTGCACGCTTCTCAGCACCTTCTGGATGTTCTGCAGGTGGTTGTATGTTCCGGTAAAGCAGCCGCAGACCGTGCTGGTGTAGATATCATCATACGGCTGGATATTGGTGAATTTGTCTGACTTGGTGAGGTAATTGGTGAGGCATTTGGTGTCATCATAGCGCTCGGGCCCGGCATTGTAGCAGCCATAGGTCTCCCGGACATCGGTCTGCAGGGCCTGGTAATAGCTTTCCCTGGTGTAGTCTTTCTCAACACAAATCCAGTCTGCTGAGGTTCGCACCCCTGGCCCAAAGCGGACATCACCGCTGCTAATCAATTTCACGCAGTTGGGGAATGCGGAGTTGGGATCGCAGTTGCAGGGCGGGGATTGCCCGGCTGTATTTTCCCGCAGGCCGTAAAAAACATAGGTAGAGTCTTCGAGCTCTGCCCGGTTTTCTTTCACCTGCACTTTCTCTGCGCCGCACTGCGGCGGGGTGAATGGGCAGCCGACCCGGTCACAGGCAAGATAGAGGTATTCCCGGTATTGCTGGCCAATCGCCTTTCCGGTGAGCGCACTCCAGTAGTTGTAGGCAAGCAGGGCGGTGCAGCCCGCTAAAGAGAAGAACGCGAGCTTCCTGCTCAGGCTGATAAAGCTATCCAGGCGGTTGATCATATTGGTGATGTCGCCAACCCAGCGCTCTACCCGCTTGGGGGTAAGAAACCTTGCGGTGTCAAACGGGCTCTCCACGTCAAAGGACTGCTTAAGGTAGAGTGTCTCGCTCGGCATGCGCTCGTTGTTGTAGGTATAGTCAATGGTAATCGCCAGCTCAAAGACAATCGGATCAGGGATTTCGTCAATGGGCCTGCTCCAGCGGTTGACGTCAAAGTTGGCATACGCAACAATCTCCTGGGTTGCCTTGTCCACGAAAAACGTCGGCTGCCCCCTGGTGCGGATCAGGTTATTGTTAAAATAGGATGCGCCAGTGGGAAGGGTGGTGATGCGGTGTATCTTGATGCCCTCCATGGAGAGGAATGCCGGCTTGATGCGGAAGAAAACACCAACAGGAATATTGCCCTGGATCAGCTCGCCGGCAGGCACCCAGTTTGGCGCTGTCGAGAAGCTGGACAAGCGGAAGATATTAGAGCCGCCATCAAAGATGATAATCCGGGTAGTGCCTATCTCAAACTGGCTCCCGAGTTTCTTCACATTGGTATTGCCTGCCTGGTCTGTCGCCAGGAAGGTGACGTAGTTTCTCGAGGGAAGAAGCACCAGGGATGCGGAAAACTCCCCATTGGCATCTGAGGTTACTGTGTCATCAAAATCAACAAACAGGTCGAGCGGATCTCCCCGGAATCCTGCCTGGTACTGCGCTCCCCGCACCGGATCAATGTGCTCTTTTGTGGAGATGTTGAAGAAGTGCCTGGTGGTGTTTCCGAGGTTTGTTATCCTGACCGGAATGCCGGGCTCAGTCTTTCCCCGGACTTCCACAAGCTGGAAATGGACAGTCACCACATCCTGCCCCGCGACAGTCGGGGTGCCGGAGACGCCGACCTGCTCTGCAACCGGCTTCAGGATGTCCAGGCTGCGCTCGGCAATCGAGGTGATTTCCACTCTCGGCGGATTGAAATCCGCAAAAACATCCTTCTGAATCACCTGCTGGTTTCCTGCCCGATCTGTTGCAGTAATGCGGATGGTATGGTTGCCCTCGCCGAACTGTCCTGATGGCGGAAGGGTAAGTGGGAAATTGCCTGCTTCAACATCCTGCGCAGGGAATTCGGTATCATCAACAGCAACAACAATTGTTGCCGGCTCATTGATGGCAGCATCCTGGGTAAACTGGCGGTAGTCCGCATTGAGGGCATCGGGAATAGTGAGCTGGAGCTGGGGTGGCAGGATGTCTGCGGTAACGGTCTGCACTGCTGTTGCTGTTTCCTGCGCGGTTGTTGCTGTCAGGGTGAGCTCATTGCTGCCATGGATGAGCGAGACCGAGCCGTTGAACACACCATCTTTTGCCTGCATCCGCTGGACAAGCTCCCCTGATGGCAGGATGATGCTCTGCTGCTGGCTGTTGACTGCTATGGTAACCAGCGCATCCTGCTCAGTAGTTCCGGAAACCCAGAGCTGTCTGGTGTTGGTTAGTTCAGGCAAAGGATTAATGTTCAAGGTGAGCGCAATGCTCGCCGGCATGGTGATTATGAGGAATGCCAGGATAATTGGAGTCATATATCTTGTCATGGCTATCATCTCACCACTGGCTGGTATGCTGCTGTCGCTGACTGGGGGATCACCGTGCTCTCCCAGAAGCTGTTAAAGGCGCTCATATCCTGGATATCGCTCTCGGCAAGTACCGTTAAGATGATCTGGCGCCTGCCGTTGATAAGAGGATAGCTGCTCTGCCACTCTGCCTTATAGCCGCCGAGCAGCATACTGGTGCTGTTCCGGATCAGGCGGATGTCTATGTCATAGGTGTAACTGCCTGCAGGCAGGGTGATGTTCTGGTAGGTGGAGATGTCTGAGGGGTAATAGATGGACTGGTCGTAATTGATGTCCTTAGCGATGAAGGATGCGAGGATAATCTCGTCTTTTGCCAGTGCTCGTGCTGTTTTCTGGGGGAATTCAATGATGCGGAATTCATAGTCCAGTGTCTGCAGCGGGGTAAGCTCGAGCAGGGCATAGTTTTCCGTTGTTTCCGGAGTTGAGGTGAGCCTGCTGGTTGCAGTAAGATAGCCTGGCTTTTCTGCAATCAACATACCATTGATGCAATAGGGAAGCGATGTTTCCAAAAACGGGTCGCAGGGCGTATTTCCGCAATACTGCGGGATGCCGCTGAGCAATGGCGGGGCTGTCTGCCCAACACTGCAGCGGAACTGCGCGCATCGGTAATCCATTGCTGCGGTGAGCATCTCACCTGTTTCCTTATCCCTTGCCTGGAGCTTGAATGGGGCTATCTTCTCATTGCAGTAAGCATCTGCACCAGCGTCTGAGGGCTGGTCATCAACCAGGAATGGGTTGAATTGCCGATCTGGCTGGTTGTTGCGGACATTCACCATGGTTGCCAGATTGAACTGGAAGTCTCCTGCAGTCAGGACAAACAGCATGGGGTATTCAATGTCATAGAAATGATGGTAGAGCTTGAACGCGCCGCTCACCAGGGGAATCTTGAGGTCAATCGGCCTGATGACAGCTCCTCCCGGAGAGACACGGAATTTGGTGAATTGGAAGCTATTGGCAAATGCCCACTCTGTGCTCACGCCGATCTGCCGGAACTTTGGATTCGGAAGGTCAATAAAATAGTGGCGGAGATAGTAAGCAGAGAAATCCCTGCATGCTGTTGGCAGCGCATTTGCGGTATTCTTGAACACCAGGCAATGAAAATTAGAGCGGAGCAGGGGGAAAAGCTCATCCTGCAGCTGCTGCAGCGTCCATTGCCGCTTGTCCAGGGTAATCTCAAAGCCGTCGAGCGGCATGTCCGGGAAATCACCGGCAATCATCTCCATGGTGAGCAGCTCAAGGAATCCGTCCTGGTTCTCTTTGTCATGGATGGCTTTTGCCAGGCCAAACGTAAGGCCGAGGGGCGCCTGAATGTCCTTGCGGAAGCTGGCAAGGGCAGTCTCGGCATTGTCCTGCTTATTGGTGATGCTCAGGGGATAATTAAGGGTTATCCTCACTTCATTGTCGGTAATTGAGGCCTCTGCCTTTGGCTGCTGTGCAGTAATAGTGAACTGCTCGGAGAATGCCCCAAGATCACAGTTCCTGATTTCTGCGGTGATGTGATCAGCCAGCTCTCTTTCCATGCTGGAGATGGTTGGCTCTCTGGCTCTGCCTTGGCTGAACCAGAGCGAGACAATGGGCTGCTTCTGGCCGGGAATCAGCTTGTAGTGGGATAATGGGTTTTCCGCAATCTCCGGCGGGATGTTGAGAAAGCCGCCCTGCGCGGCCATCTGGCGGATAGCTGGCTCTGCAATGTCTGCAATGCACTGCTCAATATAGCTCTGCACCGGAATAACATACTGGGGAATTGCCAGCTGCGGCTGGAACAGGGTGAGCTTGCCCTGGAGAAAGAGGAAAATGCCGATCACCAGCACGATGAGTATTCCGATGATTATGAATATGGTTACCTGACCCCTTTTTTGCATGGTAGTGCTCATCAATTCGTGCTATTTAAAGTTTTGGAATGTTCGTGAAGTTCATGAATTGTTTTAGTTGTTTCATCATCCGCACGCCGCCAGCATGGCTGCTGGACGGCAATTCTGCGGAATTGCCTATGCGGGAGCCCGAAGGGCGCAACCCCACCCGCATCCAGCGCCATGGCGGCGTGCGGCGAATCATTTGAATCATTTTGTAGTATGCTCTTTGGTATTGGTCTCATGCAGTATGCCCACTACATATATTCGCAGCCAGGCGATGTATGCAATGAGCAGGAGCGGAGAGATAATAATGCTCAACTGCTCGGGAAGCAGGTTAAATACCAGGGAAACAACAAGGAGGACTATGAAGGTGAGGAGCGCCAGGAGATACGGGAAGAACAGGTGGGGGATTCTGCCGATGCTCAGCGGAAAGAGCTGGGTGAATGCTTTCCTGACGCTTTGGTGTATGGTGAACCCGTAATAGAGGAAAAAGGTGAGATAGAGCCAGAGCAGGAGCAGGATGCCGAGCAGGATTACCGCAGCCTCAGGAACCAGGAAACGCAGCACGATGATAGTGAGCGCTGCCCAGATAAGCCCCCAGATGATATTCAGCCAGGCAAACAAGAAGAATGCCTTTGTGGTGAACGGCTTCTTCAGCAGGATGCTGTATATCATGCCCTTGCAGAGGCTCCAGAGCGCGAGCACAGAGACGCAAAAGAGGAAGGTGATGATGATGGACTTGATGATGAATCCGCTGATTGCGCCAGTGTACTGCTGCGCTTCAATCGTGTTCTCTACAACGTCAAGGTTGGTCAGGGCGCTGGACTGTAGCGCATTCAATGCAGAGAGCTGGCCTGCTGTCCAGCGCTGGAGGAGGAAGATCAGGCCGTACAATCCCATATAATTAATGAGGTCTAATAGGAGCATCTTCAGGTAATCATTATCTAATCGCTTGAATGACGCAACAAACAGCTGCCAGTGCCTCATGGTGACCACTCCGGCAGGAGCTGCTGCCTGTACTGCAGGGAATAATCATCAATCTTGTCGAGCTGCTCAAGGTCATCAACAATGGTGAAATCGCTTGGCTCAAAGCCAATCACCTTTATCGTGAGCGTGTTTCCGCTGGGCTGGCTGCTCCAGGCATTGCTTTCGTCAAACACCAGGCCGCCGGCTGGGAAAGACTCTGCAAAGGTGAGCTCTGGGATGTCAATGGTCTTATCACCTGCAAACGGAACAAAGGGAAGGGTGTCATACTTCTTCTGAGATGCAGGGATGATGTATGGCTGCTCCAGATGCCGGATCAGGGTTGCGCTGAGCTGGTACGTGCCGGGAACCAGAGAAATGCTCTGCTGGCTGCTGCCGCTGATGATGACTGCCTCATTCAATTCTTCCTCGCCGGGCTCTCCTATCCGGGTGATGCTGATCACTGCCTCCTCTGACTCAAGAAGGGAGGCTGCTGCCTGCGGCTGCCATCCTGGCTTGCGGAAGGGGATTTTTTTTGCCTGGAGATTGATGGTTTGCAGCTGCTGGAGGAGTATGGTTGCACTCTGCTGGCTGGGAGAGAACAGCTGGGCTGAGGAGAAATAGCCGGGCTTGGTTGCATCCAGCTGGCCGATGGCTGCCGGAAACCCTGCTTCCAGGATGCCTTGGCTGTTGGTGATGCCGATCGGGCAGCGCTGGCCGCCAACGGTAAACGTGACTTCTGCATCAGGGACAGGAGATGCACCATCACTCACGGTTATTGTTGCCGGATTTGTCCACTGGCGGGGATTGCAGAATAATGGCTCATCGCTGCTGAAGAGAATGTTCAATGTGCTGTCATCAACCGGCTGATTGTTCCGGATATTGACTTCTAAGGCAAAGAGGAAGGAGTACGGGCCATTGAATTCCAGCGGGACATTTTCGTCGATGAGCTCGACTACGACAGGATACGAAAGGTCATAGGCAAAATTATAGTTCTGCACCGGAGGGATTATTGCAGAGAGTATGGGGAGAGCGCCTATTGTTGTCGGGGTGAGCAGCTGGCCCTGGCCGAAATCCAGATACGGCTGCCAGCTAAGGTAATGGAATCTGACCTGGTAAGGAATCGGTGCAGCGGGCTGGAACTGGAAATTGCCATAAACCCCTTGCTGGAGGGGCGTTGCTGCAGGAATGTCCTGGTATCCTGGCGTATCACGCACCCTGCTATAGGGGATGATGCTGGCAAGCTCATTGGTAAGGTCAGCGCGCAGGTCAGGAAGCAGCCAATAGGAAAAGCGGTGGCTGAAATCAGTCTGCGCCAAGGGAGGGAGATTGTTGCCTTCTGTGCCTCCCCGGGTGCCGTCCAGCGAGTCAATCATGGTGAGCGTTGCCAGCTCCAGGAATGAGGATGATATCATCTCATCCGCAAGCTGGGAGGCAGTGTCATAGAGCGCCTTGAAATTATAGCCTAATGGCGAGACAAACTGCTCCATCTTCTGGCGTGCATTTCCCTGCCGGAGCTCCACAGGGAGCTGGGCACTGAATGTGACATCGCTTTCTCCGATAATGGTCCGTGATTCCGGGCTGCCGGTCATCGTGATGGTGAATCCCTGGGCATTGAGTGCGGTAAAATCAAGGCAGTTTGCGAGCTCCCGGTTGATGTACTTGTCCAACTCTTTGTTGACTGCATTATCACCCAGCAATCTGAGGTGGAGCCTGCTGCTCAGCCTGCAGTCTCCGCTGCAGCTGTTCCTGCTTTCCAAGTAGTGCCAGTACGGCACGTCCCTGCTGAACGTGACTGCGGTGCTTTCTGTCGGCGCCTGCTCTACGGCAATAATGCCCTGCTCCTCGGGATATGCATATCCTCCTTGCTGCCCGATGAGCTGCAGCGCCTGGATCCCGGTCTGCCGGAGGCAGCTCTGGATGTACTGCCGGACCGGCTCGAACTGAGTGGATATCTGCTCT
>JACQNA010000071.1 GCA_016203335.1 Candidatus Woesearchaeota archaeon | reverse complement strand
CAATGTGTATGCATACAGATTCAAGGATTGCGGATTTATCAGTTTTCCTTTGACAGTATCTGGAGTAACGAACCTTCCAAACTCCGCGCCGTAATACCGCGCTCCGTAGTAATTCAGCTTGGTGTCTTTGTCCAATTCCTTCGAATTATACCCAATCTTCGAGCCGCCAGCCAGCTCCACGCCGAACGGGTCGTATTTCTTCTCCTCAACGACATTTCCACTTTCATCAGTAACTATTGTCGCCGAGCCGAGATGGTCATTATGGAAGTAAAACGTCTTATTATCCGTAATCTTCGCAATCCTTTGCCCATTGGCATAGATATAGACCGTTGCTTTTCCCTCACGCTGGAATGACCTATCCAGCTGCGATACTGCTGCCCCAAAGCCAGCACCTTCTGGAATCAGCACGTCATTCATATAGAGCGATGCATCTATCGGAGTTGCCAAAACCAGAACCATGAGGAATGCCGGAAGCGCCTTACTTATCCGTTTCCTCATAGATGTTGTTTCCGCCGAAATCATAAATATAGACTGTTACCCCCTGCGAATCCTTTTTCACTGCACGCAGGCCGTTGGCATCATAGACGTACTCATTGGTGCCGTTTGTTGTCTCTGCCCTAATCAGGCGGTTCTCATCATCATAGGCATAGCCAAACTCGTTTCTCCGGACCAGGTTTCCGAAGGGATCATAGGCAAACGTTTCGCTTCCTGCAGCAACCATCTGGTTATTTGCGGGAGTATACTCATACCTGGCGTCATTCATCCGCAGGCGGTTGCCTACTGCGTCATAGGAGAACTGCATATTCTTGTCGTAGTAGCCCGCGTCATTCACTCTTGTCAAGCGGTCGAGCCGGTCATACTGGAATGCGGCAAGGGCGTTTCCCCTTTGGTTGAGCTGGATGATATTTCCTACCTTATCGAATGCAAATGAGCGCTGGAACACGGGCGAGCTGACGCTTTCCAGCCAGTCGCGGATCGTGTAGGAGTAGTCTGTCCTGATGCTGTTGCCGAACTGCAGGCTTTTGACTGTTGATTCCGGGTTGTATGCATACGCTGCAACTTGCTTTCCATTCTTGTCTGTCACTGCAACCAGCTGATTGAGCTGGTTATACTGGTAGTTTGCAATGACCTCGCCATTGAGCATGAGCTGCCTGACATTGCCGATAATGTCATACTTTGCCTCGATAGTATAGTTCTTTGGCCCGGCAAGATAATTGGAAATTGTTTTCACTTCCTTAATCATCCTCCCCCAGTTGTCATAGCCGAACACCATGCTGCCGGAGGCGTCCTGCACAGTACAGAGCTTGCCGATGGCATAGGCATTGCCATTCAGGCATCCTTGGTCATACCTGTTGATGACATCCGGGCTGGATGGGTAGTCTATCTTTGTCAGCCTGTTGAGGGTATCATACTGGTATCTGGTTACCCTGCCGTTCTGGTTCCGCTCAAGCATGTTGCCCGCGTCATCATATGCCAGCGAAACAGTGCCGGTGTCCGGATGCGTGCTCCTGATGATCTGGCCGAGAGAATTATACGTATTTACTGATTCGTGGCCTTTTGCGTCAGTGATCTTAATCAGGTTATTCTGCGCATCGTACCCGTAATAGGTTGAGGTGCCTGCGGGAAGCGCAGCGCCCACTGAAACTGCCATCACTACCAGCATTCCAATTATGATTATCGCTTTCATGACAGTGGCTCGATGACCTCCCGGAGGTTTCCGTGGATATCAGTGACTGAGGCGCGCTGCCTGCCTTCCTCATCGGTAACGATTACCGCGCTCATCTTGTCGTTCTTGCTGGTGTACTCTGTCTTAATATCACCAGGCCCGGGGGGATTGATGATGCTGACCCTTGCCAGCGGATTGCTTTCATAATCGGTAGAGGTATCCTTCGCCGGATTGCGCTGGCCCTCATAGAATGGCGCGGTCACGCGCTTTACCTTATCAATAAACACCGGATCATACGCTGTTTCGGCAATGATATTCCTGCTTCCATCCTTGAGCTTTGTCTGCACCGGCCTTGCCAGGCCGTCGTAAAACTCAGTCAATTCCATCTGCTGCGAGGGATCAAGCCTGGTTATCGTAGTTCTCCAGTCAAAGCTTTTGTCATCATAGGCATATTCGCTGAGCTTGGTTCCTGCGCCAATGCCGTCCCTCCAGACCTCTTTGAGCCTGCCGAATGAGTCGTACACATAATTGCTCTGCTGGCCGTTGAAATCAACTATCCTGGTCACGACACCAAACGCCGGATTGTAATTGGTCAGCATGAACTGACCAATGGCATTCATTCCCTTGGTAAGGAAAACGCTTTTGAATTTTATTCCATTCTCTGGATCATCATTGTCGCCGTACCAGAACTCTGTTGCTCTCCCCAGGGAATCCCTTGTTTTCCTTACATTGCCCTGCGGATCGTAGGCATCAAAGTATGCACTAATCCACTTATTCTTACTATTGTCCCAGACTTTGGTTTCTTTTACCGGGTACCACCTGTTGATATCTATTGCCGTTAAGTCAACTCCAGACAGCTGCCTCACCCAAAATGCCAATCCATTCCAGGTAGATTTCCATGCGCTTGGCTCCCAATATACTGTCTGCGATTTTGAAACAATGTTAGCATCTGAGACTGAATCTTTGTATAGTCTGCTTTCATACGGCCTGTCCAGGATATGCACATTCTTCATGTCCGGATACGCACGCTCAAATGCAAACTCTGTTGTGGTGATCTTTGTCGGGATATCCTGGGAAGAGTCCCCTTCAACTATAGCCTTATTGGGCATTCCGTTGATGTCGTTGTATTCATTGCGCGTGACGACGGTGACGCCGTCTGTGGTGGAGGCTGTATCTTTTAATCTTACCCAATATGCATCCAGTCGCTCAGCTCGGTATTTTTCACTATAACAGCCTGTCCCAAGCTTATTGCAGCTTTTTTCCCACTGCGCTTTTTCTTGGCGCGCTTTATCTGTATCGTAATTACTGGTCACTTCACTTACAGCCCTGCCCGAGTTGTCATACATTGTTGTTTTGGTCTCTAATCCCCATAATGCACTCCTGTCGGCATAGTTTAATGGAGGAACTTTCCAGGTGTCACTCTTCATTAACAGCTGCTCAGAGGCAAATGCAACCTCCCTTCCTGTCTGCAATGGCTCTGGCGGGTAATCTTTTGCAGTGGTAAACTGATGAACAATAGAGCCTTTCGTCTCTTTTGTCAATCCATCTTCCAAAACCTCAGTGACTTTGCTATACCCAACAACAGGGCTGTTGAAATGTGAAACCATCATAATATCGCGGTACGACGCGACGCCTGAGCTTGTCGAGCCGTCAGGAAGAACCTCGCCGGCTGTTGACGTCTGCGCCATTACCGTCTCGGTTCCTGCAGATTCTGTCTTGCAGTTTCTTCCCATACCTGTCTTGACGCTTATCTTATCCGGCTCTGTTTCCGGGATTATTTGGTTGTCTGCCCTATAAAAATATCTTTTAGTTAGTATTGAGTCTGAACTGGTTTCTGCATTGAAGGATACGCCAGCCCGAACTGCAATTGGGCGAAGGGTTGTTACATACATTCTTTCTGCCTGGTCACGCAAATACCCCTCTTGAATTGCATAATCAGAACCGCCCACCCTCACTTTTCTTGCACCAGGCGTGTACTGTTGTTTATGCCGTAATGGTTCTGCTATTCCAGACTGAATTAATACATTTCTCTTACCTGTGTCGCTTAATTCAGAAACTATGGTATTTGCAATATAATTCTGAATAAACGACTCTGTTATCGCATATTCCTCGCCTTCTTTGTATGATTGCGGAGCGGTTCCTAACGCCGAGGTCTTATACAGGCTGTTTCTCACTGGCTCTGCCTGGCCGCTTGCCCGGTCACGAATAAGAGCAGAGCTCTTTGCAAGCGCAGCTACAACCTCGGTAGTAGGCTCCGGCACTGTTGATATCTCGGGATAAATATTAATCTCCTTAACTCTAATGCCGCCTCCATAATGCAGGCATGCAAATGAGGAGCTATATTTCCCATCCTGGGTCAATGCATATGCGTCATCTGTTCCTGTTGTTTTCTCAGCTGCCACCTGCCCATAGCGGTCTATCTCATATTTGTATTCAGTGCAGCTGCCTGATGGCCAGCATACTTTTGTCAGGCTCCATGCATCAGCATGATCAATGTCTGCTAATGGCACTACATCCCCCTGCTTTGCCGCAACCTTCGCCAGCGTCTTCTCATTCTCGTTTACTTCTGCCCAGGACATGGGCAGCCCGCTGAACATAATCCTCCTGTCCGCTATCCGGTGGTTATCCCTGGTGCCGTCAGCAAAGAAATAGCCGAACTCATCATATCTATAGTCACTAGAGGGGCGCCATTCCTCTTCTGTTCTCGCCCAATTATCGCTCTGCCACGAAGGATTATCACAGTCCGGCTTGCTCAAATCTCCGCATTGGGGATATCCAAAAGAGGTTGGAGGCAATGGATTATCACTCGCATCAAACTGCTGCACTTCCTTCAATGCCAGCCGTCCGCTGCCGGTAACAGCTGCATTCGGAATATTCCTATTTAGGCTATAATCGTACTTGAGCTTTACTTTGCTTACCAACTCATTTGCGCTGGTGGTTGGGTTTTTATATTTTAGCTGCACTTCGCCTAATTTTCTCAATTGCCTGCCAACCCAAGCAGGGTCACCATCTGAATCATCCTGGTCTTCAAAATCAAATTCAACTCCATCCAGCTTCGGAGATGTAGAGAAGTTTGCAATATGTGTTGGAGTTTCAATGCTGGAAAGATATGCAATCTCCATCCATCCGTGGCTAAATGCCTCTGAGTCATAGCTAATCTCAAATGCGCTGTGGCTGCTTATCTTTCTGTCCTGCTTAAACGCAGCATTGCGAATATCAAATCCAGTTCGCGCTTTTTGTAAAGCCTGGTCATCTCCGCTTACTGGCGCATCCTTGCTTCGGTCATACGGCCCTGCACCAAACGGGCTCCGGTATTCATATGGGCCGGGTTCACCCTTTCGGGGATCACCATAATACAATTTCGCATAGTCAAACTTGATCCAGTTTCCAATATCGCCGTCAGACGGCCCCGCAATGCCATCACTATCTTTATAATTTGGAGCCAAGATTGCTGTTAACAGCCATGCATACGCGTATTTTTGAGTAAGAAACCGTGCAAAGTTCGAGTATGAAGGAGCGTTGGTTTGCGAATAAGATAATGAAACATAATCCATATCTACCAACGGTATTCTTGCGTAGTCAAAATTCAGCCCAAAATCATCTAAGATTGCCCCACTAGGACTTCTCCTTGCAGTATGCGCATTTCCCCCGTACCTATCCACATTATACACCGGATAATCATAGACATATTTTGTTCCTGACTTGTCAGTTATGGTAAACGATTTAATAGATCCGACTGACTTTTTTTGTATGTCTTTCTCGTCAAGGATAAAATTATTGAACTGGACTTCGTCCCTGGCACTCGTATATGCCTTATAATATTTATGAAAAAAAGATAAATCGCTGAGCCAAGCATTCATGTTATATTGCGCTGGCTTAACTTCTGGAAGATCACGTTCAGTGACAACCTCATACTCAATCTTTATGGGATCATCATCTGTTTTCGCTGGGTCTTCTGCCTTGGATCTGATTGCGCCATCTGCAGATTTCATATGGAATTTTCTTTTTCCATTATCTATTTCTTCAGTTGGAAACATACTCCCGCCAACTGGGCCGTTTACTGAGTAAGAATCGGGGTTAATGCGATCCATCTGCCTCGGGCCGCTACTTTCCACCCTGTCATAATAGAGAAAGCCTTTTGCGCTATCAAAATCAGCATTAATCTCAACATCAGTTGGATAATACGTTATGACATCACCACCACTTCCAGCAGGCGGTGTCGATTTTCTTACATAAACTGATCCCTTCTTATTCTCGTCCTCCTCAACAATAACCTCTCCGGGAATCCCGTTCAACATTACTGAACCGCCCTGAACAGCCATATCAACAAGCCCACCTGAAATTCCTATGCTCTGGGCTACGACAGTAGCATATCTGGAGTCCAGAAAGTCACTGCCTTTGTAATCATCAGGCAATCCATTAACATTTCTTGTTACTGCGCCCGGCGCCAAGTTCCACCCTAAGCCTACCCAGCTGCTTTCAGTCCCCATAGGTATCCCTGCAGCATAGCTTAAACTAACCGGAAAATCCAACCCCCCTCTGCCCGGCACGGTCAATAGCGGAACACCTAAGCTCATATCCCCTGTAAACAAACTGACCGAAGGTCCCGGCGGCTTCATGAAAGAATGCGCTTCAGGGGCTGCGCCGGCGAGCTCCGCATATGCATACGAGGATAACAGTACCAATAGTATTGCCAATACTGCAAAAACCGACCCTCTTTTCAACGGATTCATTATTAAGAGTATTCTGCGGTGTCCCTGTATTTAAATGTTGCGGGGATCTGGCTCGATTGCGCATTACTCCTTCCTCAGCCGGAAATCCCTGCGTTTCAGCGCAGGGACCACCCTATTAAGATTTGCCTTTTATAAGGCTCTGTAGAAAAAGTATTTAACCCAATGCAGCTGTGAAGCTGCTATTGGGGGTGGGAGCGTACCCCACCATGAAAAAAGAAAAACGTTTGGATAGAAAAATATACCGGTTGTTCCGGCAGGCAGGGCATCCCAGGTGGATTCACCACATGGGGCCGAAGAAGATCCAGACTTGGGTACTCTGCTTAGGCTTAGTCATTAAAGAGGTATATCGCCTCTCTTATCGGAGAGCAATGCGGTTTCTTGACGAGTATTACCATATTAAGCTCCACTGGACCACGCTCCAAAAGGCAGCCCGGCGGCTTCCAAAAGCCTTGTGGCAGTCATTATTAGCTGCTACTATTAGTCCGCATGTGCAGCTCGCTGCTGCGGACGGAACGGGCTTTGCCCGTTCTGGACCGAGCCATTACTACCTGAAGCGCATTGACCGGGCAGGACCTGTCGGCAGGCCGGTGCAGCTTATTTCCCTTGTTGACGTCCAGCAGCGGAAGTTCGTTGCTGGTACGATGTTTGCCAGGCCCAGACATGAAGCTCGAGCCATTCCGCAGTTGCATCGGCAACACCCGGAGATGGATGTGATGCTCATGGACAAGGGGTTTGATGCAGAGTGGCTGCATCAATGGCTGGATGAGCATGGTACGTTCGCTGTTGCCCCGGTGCGAAAGAACTGCCGTCGGGGAAGGCACCGGAAGCTGATGCGGGATTGCTTTGACTGGTGCTTATACTGGCAGAGGAACATTGTAGAAAGCCTATTTTCTGCATTGAAGAGGCTGTTTGGCAATGCTGTCCGCTCGCATCATATTCGGACTCAGACTGCAGAGCTGTTTTGTAGGCTGATAGCCTACAATATAGGCTTACGCCTATGGAGATTTTCTACTGAGCCCGATATTACACAACATTTATATAGGAGAAACATTCCAGGGGGCATACCAATTAAAAAAGGTGGTTCGATGGCAGAAATTGTAGCAAAAGTCGGTGTGAAGAAAGTAAAGGGGTATCTGTACTTTGTCGACAAGAAAGGCAATGTCGCCCGGGCGCAGATGGCTCGCGGAAAGAAAAAGGGCAAGGCCAAGATAGAGGTCGTGGCAAAGGCAGGCATCAAGAAGAAGTCAGGCTACCTCTATTTTATCGACAAGCACGGCCATATTGCTGCAGCGAAAATGTCCCGCGGCGGCAAGAAGCGGAGATAAGCGCATTTTTTTGTTTTATTTTTTTTCATTGCATATTATGGTGGATAGAGTATATTTCTCGAGCACAGCAATACTTATATAATTATCCCCCTTATCCTCCGCCATGATAGCGGAAAAGGACCTCGCCAGCTATTGGCTGCACGCGCACGGCTTCTTCACCATGCAGTCCATCAAGGTCGGGAAGAACAAGGAGATCGACATTCTTGCGGTGCGGGTGCATGAGGGAAAAGTCCAGAACATCCAGCAGGTGGAGCTTTCCACCTCCATCAGCACCTCGGCAAACCTCACATTGGACGCCATGACGCTTCCGGAATCCGTCGAAAAGTTCATCGAAAAGCGGTTCGACGACGGGATGATCCTCGCGGAGATGGAAAAGCGGCTGGCGGCGCTGGGAAAGAAATCATATGAGCGCGTGGTTGTCCTCGGCGCCATGGCGGCAGCAAACCGGAAGCAGGCAGCAGAGCTGCTCGAGCAGCGCCAGATCTCGGTCATCAGGATAGAAAACATCCTGTTTGACATCATGAACACGATTGACCGGCAGGACTACCACCCCACCATGCGCGCCCTGCAGCTGATTAAGTTCATGCTGCTCAGCAAGCCGGCAAAGCTCGCAGCGCTTATCGAGAACGAGGCAGGCATCTTCAATCAGGCAGCCAAAGAAAGGTTTATCCAGCAGCTGCTCAGCCAGCACGCAGTCAAGAGAATCCTGGGCAAGGAAGAGAACCAGGAGCTGCTCGCCGTGCTTCTCCGGGAATCCAGGATAAAGCCGGAGATCCTTGCGCAGCTCATTGCCGGGCTGCTCACCACCAGGGCAAAGCCGAGGTTTCTGCAGGCGTTCCTGGAAACGAAAGAGCAGCCTGAGCCCATGGATAGGAAAGATAAAGAGCTGACTGGCTTTTTGGAAAGTGTAAAGTAAACTTCTTAACGTACTGCTGGGCTTTTGGCGAAGGGAAGGTTGCCGTCTTAATTGCGAGGCTCTTCAATGTATACTGAGAGCAGACAAAGGGGATGGTTCGGAAATCTGTGGATTTCCGATACTGCGGAATGAGCGAAGCGAGTGACTGCACTCCCTACGGGAAATGTCGGCCTTAGGGTCATACAGCTCAGCCGAGCCTGACGGCAACCCTCGTTTTACGAGCCTTCGCCAAAAGCCCGTATATTCATCAGTTGGGAAGTTTACGTAACAGAAAGGGCTCTGTAGAAAATATAGGGTAGCGCCATATTCGTGAGCGGCGCAGCGCTTGCAGAAGCATGGCGGAAGGGGATGCTCCCACGGGAAGGTGCCGCCCTTACCGTTGCGACAGTATGGAGCGAACTGGCGCTACCCCCTGAAACAACAAAATTCCACTTATCTTTGATAAGCGGTTTGGCATAAACCTCATCACATCACGTGGAATTTTGTGTGCTCAAAAACCACCAGTAGGCACATCATACACTACATACCACCAGTCTATGACTGCTGGTTTTTGACAACGCCAAAGCGTTTTCGGGTACTCGGAAATCTCGGGATTTCCGATACGAGCATAGCGAGATTTTCTACAGAGCCAACAGAAAGATAATATTTATATAGGAGTGCATGGGTAGAGAATGCTGATGAAACAAATAGCTGTTTTTGTTGCCATCCTGCTGGTGCTGAGCATCAGCGCTGTTGCAGAAGAAGGGAGCGATAACGCTGAAACCAGGGATGCAGATACTGCAGTTTCTGTTCGCGCAGATGTCGGCAGCGATACGAGCAACAAGGAAAAGGATGATACCGGAACTCCTGCAAGGCAGCGTGCAGAGCGCATGCAGAATGAGCAGAAGCAAAGGGTTGCTGAGCGCCGCACGCTTGCAGACATGAAAAAGGATGAAAAACTGCGTGAGCTGCAGAAAGAGCACATGGAAAAGCTCGCACAATTAAGCAGGGAGAGGCAGGAAAAGCTCGAATCCCTCCAAAAGGACCAGATCGAGCGCCTGACAGAGGTCAAGGAAGAGCGCCTCCGGAAGATGGCGGGGTTGGATAAGGAGCAGCTCGAGAAGATTGCTGCCCTGGACAAGGCGCAGATTGAGCGCCTGGCAGCATTGGACAGGACGCGGCTTCGTGAATACAGCGGATTATCAGAAGAGCAATTGAAGGAGCGCCTGGAAAAAGTGAAAGTCAAGCGGATTGACGCAGCACAATTGTTCAAAGAGCGCATCATTATGAAAGAAAAAGTAGAGGCTGCGCGCCAGATGGAGCAGCAGGCAAAAGAGCAGCGCACCGAGCTAAAGACTGAGCTCAAGGCCAAAAGGGAGCAGCTCTTGCAGGCAGCGAGGGATAATAATCCGGAACTTCTTGATCACCTGAAAAGGTACATCACCAATGCCATAGATATTGCCATCAAGCATCTAGAGCTCATAAAAGAGAAAATAGCTGCGCACGAGAACATTCCTGAGGCAGAAGCGCAGGAGATAACCGCGCAGATAGACGAGCGGATAACCAGCCTGAATGGGCTGAAGGCAAAGGTACAGGTAGCAGCAACAGTTGCAGATGCAAAGGCAGCAGGCAGGGAATTTGCCAGCAGCTGGAAAGACCTTAAAATAAAGTTCCGCCGGGATGAGACAACGCTCATCCGGGCAAATGTGCATGAGATTATTGAG
The DNA here is from genome assembly GCA_016203335.1 of Candidatus Woesearchaeota archaeon. Taxonomy (GTDB): domain Archaea; phylum Nanobdellota; class Nanobdellia; order Woesearchaeales; family JACQNA01; genus JACQNA01. The sequence goes on along the minus strand of JACQNA010000071.1, from coordinate 6,520 downwards.
CGGAGCGAGCACCTGGAGAGCAAGCTGGACAAGGCGCTCGCAAAGATGGAAGAGAAAGGGATTGACGTTTCTGGCATTGACGAGCAGGTCGATGCCTTTAGTGCAAAGATTGCCGAAGCGCGGGAGAAATTCAAGGCGTCGCAGGACCTGTTTGCCGCAGCAAAGGAAATGACTGGAGAAGAAGGGGCAGCTAAGGTGCAGGAAGCACGTGCAGCGGCAAAAGAAGCCCACCAACTGCTCAAAGAGGCCCATGAGCTTCTCAAGACAATCCTTGCAAGCCTCCGCCAGTCAGGCGGCGAATCTGAGGCTGATGATGTAGAAGCGCAGGAGACCGGTGAAGTTGAGGTTGTTGAGGTGGAAGCAGAGGCAGAAGTTGAGGTGGAAGTGGAAAATGAATAAACTGATTATCGGGATGCTTATTATGCTTGTTTTGGTTACTGCATGCAGTACCAGGCAGCCGCCAGCCGCACCGGCAGCAGGGGGGCAGGCAACGGTAGTACAGGACACGGATGCAGCAATTGCAGCAGTTAATGAGGCAGATGCGCTCGCTGATCCCGAGGCAGAGCAGCAGCTGGATGAGCTCCAGGCAGTGCTCGAGCAGGTTCAGTAGCAAGATTTTTAAATGACTACTGTTTCTAAGGGAGTATGCCCATTGATAGTGTAGTAGAGCGGATGCTTTCCCGCCTGAAACGGGGTGCACGAAAGGCAGCAGTGCCTGCGCTGTTCTTGGCAAGCATGATGGGGGCTCCTGCACCGGCATCTGCGGGAGAGCGGAACCTGCAGCAGATTGCCCAGACAGAAGCGTCTGTGGACAGTGTGAGAGAGTATATTACCGACCGCCTCACTAAGGCAACTGCCTGGCAGGCAACAGCAGCAGCCCAAGGAAGCGTCTTCTATGTGGACAGTGCAGCAGCGCCTGGCGGTAATGGAAGGAAGACGATGCCGTACCAGACTATCAACGCTGCGATAAGTGCAGCAACTCCGGGAGACAGGATAATTGTGCTGCCGGGAACATATACAGAGAACATCGCCATGCCGGACAGCATCGCGATCTATGGCAGGTCAAAAGTGAATACCACTATTGTAGGCACCATTACCGCAACAGGGACAAAAGGGTGGTATCTTAGTACATTTAAGCTTAAAAGCCCGACGCAGGATGCAAATTTCGGATTGAATGCTACTGCCGCCGCGGAAGGGGTAGTTGAAGATGTCATCCTTGAAGATTACCTTGCCGGAGGGATTGTTCGCAATGGCGCTAGAGTAATATTCAAGCGTCACTTTGGGTATACAGGTCCGAGCGGAGGGGATATTAAGGTTCAAGATACAGGCAGTGAAGCAATAGTAATTGGCTGCACATTTAGTGGAGACACTCTCGGTACATCAAGTTCTTTAGTGGCGCAGGGAGGGGCAAACCTCATTGTAGATAGTAATGTTATTGCTCGCCGCGGTGGATATGCCGTAGCGGCGAATACCGGCGCATCTGTCACCTCGTTGTACAATATTTTTGATAAGAATCTCAGCGGAACACACTTTGGGGCACTTATAGGAGCAACAGACAGGATTGTTGATCCCTTATTTGTTGGTGGGCCGCAGCGGCTGCCCGATAGCTATCGGTTACAGCCAGGGTCTCCTGCGATTAACAAGGGTAATCCGAATCTCAAGAATCCAGATAACACACCATTGGATGTAGGCTTTTTTTTCGTCGATTCCACGTACGTCGGCGGCACAAATGTGAAAGGGAAAGCAATAGATACATTAGTAATTGATATACCTATAAAAACAGACTTTTTGGGAAAAGGTGTCGATGTGCTTGCTGTGGAGCTTGGAGTTGAGTATGATCCCACCAAATACACGGCGGTCGGCGTGGTTACTGATGGTACCCTCTCTAGTGGAAGGGTCAATGATTATAATCTGGATGACATTCCACGTATCTGGTTTACCACCGTATACCATACCCCTCTTGCTGGTACTGGTACACTGGTAAAGCTCAAATTTGTTGCAGAAACCGCCTTCCCCACTACCGATACCCTAAAGGTGCGCGAGTTCTGGGCTAATGAAGCCCGTCTGATTAAGGCAGTCGGCATGTCTATGGCATCAGTAAATGGCGATTCCATTCCCCCATTATCTCTCCAAGATATTATCATTGCTTCAACGCCGAACTACGGCGACGCAAACCAGGATACTGTTGTTACTGCGTCTGATGCATCTACCATTCTTAGGTACACGGTGCGGAAGCAGACACTTACTCCAGAACAGATTGCTGCCGCAGACGTTTCAGGCGTGTCCGGGGCAACCCCGTTTGATGCAGCCCTTATCCTTCGCTATGTTGCCGGGGTGATCTCCCGATTCCCTGTAGAAGGTACACCAAAGGAGGTGAGCAGCACCATCAGCCCGCTGCTCCAAACGAGAACAGACGATAGGGGAGAATTTCTGGATTATCGTATCAGCGGCCAACATCTCCATGATACATATGCATTCCATTTCCGGCTCTCGCATGATCCCAGCCTGGAGCTTGCGCAGATCACCGCCGGGGAAGGCTGGAATCTCGACTCGTATGATAGGGGAGGCAAGACAGAGATTGCCCTGGCAGGCGTCCAGCCGCTCACCAATGAGATAATAACAGTGAGATACCGGAAAAAAGACAGGCAAGATGGACAAAGCGCTATCAGCCTGGAAGGGGCAGTGGCCAATGAGCAGGAGATTGCCGTGCAGCAGGAATCCCCCAGGCAGCATCGCCTGAATCAAAATTACCCAAATCCCTTCAACCCGATGACCAGCATCAGCTATGAGCTGCCCAAGGCTGCTGATGTCCGGCTGCAGATATACAACACTGCTGGCCAGCTGGTCAGGACGCTGATCAACACCCGTCAGGAAGAAGGAAGGTACACCGCAACCTGGAATGGCACCAATGACCATGGAGAGAGGGTGGCATCAGGCATTTATATTTACCGCTTGGACGCAGGCAAATTCACCACAGCAAGAAAGATGGCGCTGGTGAAATAGCAGCAGAGCATTCTGATGATAACTATCGATGGAAGCCACGGCGAGGGCGGCGGGCAGATGGTGCGCACAGCATTAGCCCTCTCTGCGCTCACGGGCAAGGCATTTGAGGTAACAAATATCCGGGCAAAGCGCTGCGACCCTGGCTTGAAGGCGCAGCATCTCCATTGCATCAAGGCAGTGCAGGAGCTCTGCAGCGCCAAGACGAGCACCCTGGAGGTGGGAAGCAATCATCTCCGGTTTATCCCTGGCGCCCTGAAAGGCAAGACCATTTCCATAGACATTGGCACCGCAGGCTCCATTGCATTGGTCCTGCAGGCAGCGCTTCTTCCTGCCCTCTTCGCCGGAAAGAGCAGGCTCAGGCTCACCGGCGGAACAGATGGCAAATGGGCGATGCCCATGGACTATTGTACTCATGTTCTCTGCCCGCAGTTGCAGAAATACGCGGACATCAAAGTGGTGATGGAGCGCAGGGGGTATTTTCCCGAAGGCAATGGCAAAGTGGATGTAAGGATAAAATCAAAATACCGCAAAGAAAAGGATTTCGACGCATTCTGGAAGCAGCTCCGGCAGGCAGGCCATCAGCTTCGGCTGGCTGAGCAGCAGCAGCTGCTTTCTATCAAGGGGATTTCGCACGCCTCGCAGTCATTAGAGCAGGCGCAGGTCGCTGAGCGCCAGGCAGGGGCAGCAAGGATTGCGCTCGCAAAATGCCAGGCACCTATTTCTATCCGCGCGGAATACAGCAACACAAGCTCAGATGGCTCAGGCATTGTCCTCTGGGCACTGTATGGTAAGGATGAGATTGATACGGTAAATCCCATTATCCTGGGAGCAGATGCATTGGGCGAGAGGGGCAAGCGCGCAGAGGCAGTCGGCGAGGAAGCGGCAAAAAACCTGCTGGAAGAGATGGCAAGCGGCGCTGCAGTGGATTCGCATCTGGAGGACAATCTCATTCCCTTTCTTGCATTGTTTGGGGGCGCAATCAGGGTTCCGGAACTCACCGAGCATACCAGGACAAACATTATGGTAACCGAGCAGTTTCTGCCGGTGAAATTCAGGCTTGATGAAGAGAAGAAGATAATACTGTGCAGCCTTATTTGAGCATTGCCAGCTTGACCTCGGTCTGCAGCTCCATCAGGTCTATCGCCAGCTTCCGCTTCTGCTGCTCAGGCAGGCGTGCCTCCTCCCATGCCCGCTGCAGCGCAGGCAGCTTGGCGCGCAGCTCATTCAGCCTGCCCATCTCCAAAAGCTCTTGGGCAGCGGCAAACTGCTCGTACACCGCAGGCTTGCCTTGTAAAGTCTTGATCTCATGGATTTGCTCCCGCACCTCGCTCCGGTGCAGCTCGCTGCCCACAAACTCGCGGAACTCTGTCCGGGAAAGCTCCTGCCGCTCACGGAGCAGCTTCATGCGGAGATCCTGCAGGAGCGCCTGCTGCTTGCGGAGATCCTGCTCCCGCTGCGCAAGCTCCCGCTCCTTGTCGCGGTGCTGTGCATATTTGGCAGCGCTTTCCGCGGTGATGCGCTGCAGCTGCTTTTCCTCGCTCTGGACTCTTTTCATGATCTCTGTATAGCGCTGGGAAAGCTCGGGGAGGCTCACCTTGAAGTCGCGCACTGCCCGCACCTTCAGCTGCATGTTCTCCAGCTGCTCGCGCTCTTCCCTGCATTGCTTGCGCGCATCCCCTAATCGTTTCTCTTCCGCAGCAACATGCCTGCTGAACGCGCCCTTCTCCTGATCAAGCTTGTACTGCTTTTGCTGGATGCCCTGCTCCACATTCCGGAGCGACATCTCCTGCTGGTGCATTTTCAGTGTCGTTTTCTGCAGCACCATGATCTTCCCGACAACGCTCTGCTCCTCCCTGTCCAGCATCTGCCGGGTTTTCGCAAATGCTGCAAGCTGCTTCTGCAGCTTCTGCTGGGCAATGTGCAGAAAGGACTTGTTTTCTTCAAAAATCCTGCTCGCATCCGCCCGCCGGCGCTCCATAACCTGCATGGTTTGAATTGCTTCGCTGGCTGCCTGTGCAACCTCCTCTTTCTTGCCCTTAAGTATGATCAGCGCATCCTTGACCTGCTGGTCGCGCTTCATCATGATGCTCTCTTTCTCAACGAGCTCAGCCTCCCTGCTCTCGAGCCTGCGCGAAAGGTCATTGAGCTCATTCTGGCGGTGAAGAATCTCCGCCTCCTGCAGCTCGCTCTGCTGCTCGACCTCTGCCAGGCGATCCTCTTTTTTCTTCAGCATCTCGAGCTTCCGCGCAACCTGCGCAGTGACTGATTTCAGCTCATTCCGCTTGCTTGCAACTGATTTCTCCAGGTTCTGCAGGTCAGTAAGGCGCCGTGCCTTCTCCTTCTTCCACTCCGCCTCCTTCCATGCCATCTCCTTCTCAATCTGATCATCGAGCTGCTTGAGCTCTGCATTCCGCTTGCGCTGCTCCTCAATCCATTCCTGCTCCTCCTTCTTGATCTCCATCTCGAGGCGGAGCAGCCGCATCTCCCGCCTGCGCAATTCCGATTCCTTGGTTCTGAGGGAATGGGCTGCAGGCAGGCCGGCAGGCACCGGCGGAGGAACCTTCATGATTTCTTTCTTGAGAATTCTGCTGAAGAAGTGAATATCCCGTTCCGGCGATTTCTGAAGGGACCGCGGAGGTGCAGGAGGCATAAGTGCTGATGATTTCCCCATACTGGTGTTCTCCACAGTTGATGTTTTTAAACTTTTGTTGTTTCGGAAGAATGAGAACAGGGAGCGGTAACCGGCAGGTTTATAAGCAAAGTTTAGGAGTAAAGAATGTGGGAAGAAGCCCATGAAGACGGCAGTGAGAGCTACAATTATTCTGGTGGCGGCGGGTATTATTCTTCTGATGGTAAGCAGCGCCATCGCGCAGCAGGAATTTCCGCAGCCCGGGGAGAAATATGTCAATGATTTTGCAGGTATCTTTGATGAGCGCCAGGTGCAGGCGCTGAGGGGTTTGCTCGAAGGTACTGAGCAGAGCACCACTGCAGAGATTGCAGTAGTAAGTGTTGCGGCGTGCAGCCCCCTCTCGCCAGGGGAATATGCGACAGGCCTCTTTGCGCAGTGGGAAGTAGGCAAGGCAGGCAAGGATAATGGGCTGGTAATCCTCTTGTGCAGGAATGAGACAAAGGTCTATGCAGTCACTGGTTACGGCCTGGAAGGGATGCTTCCGGATAGCAAGCTCGGCCGCCTCCTCGATGAATATTATGTTCCCCGGCGCGATGCAGGGAATGTGGCAGAGGGCATCATCTCGTTTACCGAACAAGTAGCGCAAGTAATCAGGGAGAACAGCGGGGGGGATGGGGATGAAGTGCAGTCTGCGGATAGTGCGAAATCCTGGACCTGGATTGTTGGTGTTGTTATCGTTATGATATTTATCGGATTCATAGCCGTTGTGGAGACATATGCGAATAAGAGAAATAGAATGCGCTGGGAGCGCGGCGGGATGGGTGGTTTTTCTGGGGGAAGGGGAGGGCTCGGCGGATTTGGAGGGGGCGGTTTTGGCGGCGGAGGGTT
>JACQNA010000073.1 GCA_016203335.1 Candidatus Woesearchaeota archaeon | reverse complement strand
CCATCTCGGTAATCTTCCTGAAATGCTCAGCCGGGGAGCAGGTAATGGTGACCATTGCCTTTATTCCCAACCGTTTTCTATTTAAAGGTATTGATTACTGTGGCTCTGTAGACAATCTCGCTGCGCTGGGGTAGCGCCAGTTCGCTCCGTGCTGTCAAAAATCGAAGATTTTTGAGCATGCTCGGAAATCGCCCTCTTGTGCGCTATGTTCGAATAAGACAAGTATAATGGCGATTTCCGACATGTTGCATGATGAAGGGCGGCCCCTTCCCGAAGGGAGCGACCCCTTCCACCATGCTTCTGCAAGTGCCGCATCGCTCACAAAATGGCGCTACCCTACATTTTCTACAGAGCCGATTACGGTGAGCGGCTGCTCCTGTTTCGCATTCTGTAATGAAAAGCTATAAATATCCTCCATCGCTTCCCTTCCTCATGGGAGAAGAGGCAGGCAGGAAAGTGCTGGCGCGGGTCATCATTGAGGTACTGGGCGCGCCAGAGCAGTATGTGAATGAGACTCTCCGCATGGTTGTTGAGAACATTAAGAGCGATTCTGCGTATGAGCTGCTGAAGCATTCTTTTTTCGAGGCAGCGCCGCAGGAGAACAAGATGTTCAATGCGTTTGTGGAGACAGAAATCCTCTTCAAGGATGCTGAGCAGCTTGTCTCGTTCTGCTTTGATTACACTCCTTCCTCGGTGGAGATCATTGAGCCGGAGGAACTGCGCTATGCCGCGCGCAACCTTTCCAACCTGATGAATGACATCTTGCTGCGCCTCCATACCATGAATGTCCATCTCAAGAATCAGAACGCCACCCAGCTTATCATCAATACCAACACGGAGAACCTGCTGCATAATATCATCCGGCTCTCCCTCAAGCATGGAACAAAAGACAGCGCAGCCATATCCAGGGATGTCGGCATCCCTCAGCACCAGCTTGTTCATGTGCTCGATGATTTTGTGCAAAACAAAAAAATTATTAAGGAGCAGGATGCGTACCGCTTGCCATGAGCACGCTTCACCAGCAGATTGAGGCCATCCTTTTCGCTTCCGGCAGGAAGATTGAGCGCAGTGAAATCGCGCGGCTCTGCAAGGCGAGCGAGGATGACGTCCAGCAGGCATTGCTTCTGCTGCGCCAGCGCTATGCCGGGCAGGACTCCCCCCTCCTGCTTACTGATGAAGGAACAGCCTGGAAGCTGAATGTCAAGGAGGATTTTCTTCCCCTGGTGCAGCGGATTGTCCAGGAAACTGAGCTCAGCAAAACAGTCATGGAAACCCTGGCGACAGTCGCATTCAAGGCACCGGTCATGCAGCATGAAGTCATCCGGCTGCGCACCAACAAGGCATACGACCACCTTGCTGAGCTGGAATCCGCAGGATACATCACCCGGGAAAAGAAAGGGCGCTCCAAGCTCATCAGGCTTTCTGAGAAGTTCTTCGCGTATTTTGACCTTCCACCTGAAGCCGTACGCGAGAAATTCAGCAGGTTTGCGCCCGTGGAGCAGATGATCTCTGATGCGGAAAAGGTTGCACAGGCAAAGCATGAGGAACTCAGGCGGAAAGAAGCGGAACTGAAGCAGCGGAAGGAGGAGGAGCAGCGCCAGCTGCGCCTGGTTGAGAGCGGCCTTGCCTTTGAGGAAGAGCAGGACGAGCTCAAGCAGCTCCAGAAAAAAGAATGAGCGGCATAGCCATCCTTCTTGTCCGGTGCCCGCGGTGCCAGCACACCATGAAGTACCAGCAGAGTAAGATCCTCACCACCCAGCGCAAGCAGTGCGTGTACTGCGGCAGGTCGTTTCTTATCCGGGGCAATATTGCCTGACCTCAAACCTCTAAAACAGCCAAATTCTGCCATTATAAGCCTTATAAAGCCATATCATAACAGAAAGATATATAAATCAACCAGGGTTATTTTTTCGTGAAGTTACTATGGCCAAAGCACCTGATACCACTGATACTGATGAGCCCTACTCCCCGGAGCAGGAAGATGCAGCACCAACCGGACAGAGCAAGCGGGTTATCACCCGGCTGATTGAGGAAGAGACCAAGCAGGCATACCTTGATTATGCGATGTCGGTCATTGTGGGCAGGGCGCTCCCGGACATCCGCGATGGGCTGAAACCAGTCCACCGGAGAATCCTCTTCGCGATGCATGAGCTCGGCATCCTGCACAACAAGCCCTACAAAAAATGTGCGCGCATTGTCGGAGAAGTCCTGGGAAAATACCATCCCCATGGCGATACCGCTGTCTATGACGCCTTGGTCCGCATGGCACAGTCATTCTCCCTGCGCTATCCCTTAATCCAGGGGCAGGGCAATTTTGGCAGCATTGACGGAGACAATCCTGCCGCAATGAGATATACAGAAAGCAGGCTGACGGTGCTTGCTGAGGAGATGCTCAGCGACATTGACAAGGAAACTGTTGATTTCGTGCCGAACTTTGATGACTCGCTCCAGGAGCCTGCAGTGCTTCCCTCTAAGCTGCCGAATCTCCTGATCAACGGCAGCAGCGGGATTGCTGTTGGCATGGCAACCAATATCCCGCCGCATAATCTTCGGGAAACCTCTGATGCCCTCATCGCCTTTATTGATAATCCTGCAATAACTGTCCCGGAAATCATGCGATTTCTTCCTGGCCCGGACTTTCCGACCGGCGGGATCATCACCGGCAGCAAGGGGCTGCTGCAGGCATACAGCACTGGCCGCGGAAAGATCATCAACCGGGCGCGGGCAACTACTGAAGAAGATGCCATCATCGTGACAGAAATACCCTACCAGGTGAACAAATCGCAGCTGATAGAGCACATTGCCGAGCTGGTGCGGAGCAAGGTCATCACCGGCATCAGCGATATCCGCGATGAGTCTGACCGGCGCGGCATGCGCATTGTCATCGAGACCAAGCGCGACGCGGATCCCGACGTGGTGCTCAACCAGCTGTTTATCCATTCCCGGCTGCAGTCCACCTTTGGGATCAACCTGGTGGCGCTTGTCCATAATGAGCCGAAAACGCTGAATATCAAGCAAATCATCTCCCTGTTTGTCAGCCACCGGAAAGAAGTAGTGGTAAAGCGGACCACCTATGACCTGCGCAAGGCAGAAGAGCGCGCGCATATCCTGGAAGGGCTGCTCATCGCATTGCAGCACATTGATGATGTCATCGCCCTGATCCGGGGATCTGCTGATCCGGACACTGCAAAAGCAGGCTTAGCCAGCCAGTTCTCCCTCACCGAAATCCAGGCGCAGGCCATCCTGGACATGAAGCTGCAGCGCCTCACTTCCCTTGAGCAGGAGAAAACAAGAGAGGAGCACACCTCGCTGCTTGAGCGGATTGCTGATCTCCGGGACATTCTTGCATCAGAGGCGCGCATCATGCAGATCATCAAGGATGAGATTGCGGAATTGAAGGCGTCATACGGCGATGAGCGAAAAACAGCCATTCAGGATGGCGATGGCGAGGAAATAAGCGACAGTGACCTTGTTGCTGAGGAGCATGTTGCAGTCACCATCACCCATTCCGGCTATATCAAGCGGACGTCCCTCAATGAGTACCGGCAGCAGCGGAGAGGGGGAAAGGGGGTAATTGCTGCTTCCACCAAGGAAGGCGATTTTGTCCGGAGCCTGATGATTGCGAATACCCATGATTACATCCTCTGCTTCACCGAGCATGGGCAGCTGCACTGGCTAAAAGTGTATCAGATTCCTGATGCGAGCAGGCAATCCAAGGGAAAGGCGATTGTCAATCTTCTGGATACGCATGAGCGGATTACTGCTTTTGTCCGGGTGAAGGATTTTAACTCCGGGTACCTGTTCATGGCGACCAAACAGGGAACAGTCAAGAAAACAGAGGCGGGCCTCTTTGCCAACCCTCGACGAGGGGGAATCCGCGCCATCACCATGGCTCCGGGAGACGAGCTTATTGACGTGCAGCTGATTGCTGATGATGCGCAGATCCTGCTCGCAACAAAGCGGGGAAATGCAGTCCGGTTTGCAGCTTCAGCGATCCGGCCCATTGGGAGATCCGGGCAAGGGGTGCGGGGCATCAAGCTCCGGAAGAATGATGAGGTGGTTGGCATGGTGCTTACTCACCCCAACAAAACCTTATTCACGATCACTGCGCATGGCTATGGCAAGCGCACGCCGGTTGACGACTACCGGCTTATCCGGAGAGGGGGGTCCGGGGTGAGGAACATCATCTGCAGCGAGCGCAATGGCATAGTGGTTGCGGTTGTCTCGGTGCAGGACGGGGATGATGTCATGGTGGTTAGCAAGAACGGAGTCATCATCCGGGTTCCGGTATCCGGCATCAGCGTGATTGGCAGGAGCACGCAGGGGGTGCGGATCATCAAGCTGGAGAAAGGGGATACTGTGGTCAGCGCCGCGCGGGTCATGGGGGACATTATTACTGCCCTGCCTGAACCCTCTCCTGGATCCTCTGGCGCTCTGCCTGATACATCCCCATGAACGGCATTGTTATCACCCATCCGGGCATGGAAACAATTGCCCAGCAGGAAGTTCATGAGCTGATTTCCCGCGCCGGAGCAATTGCACCGAGCGTCTGCACATTTCCGATTGCTGCCTATGATGAGCTTGCCATTCTCGCCTACCGCGGCCATTCATTCATCAAGGTGCTTTTTTTCCTGGATGCGCTTCCTGCGGGCGAGCATCTCCTTGAGGAATTGCGGGAGCGCATCCCTGGCTATCCGCTTGCCCCATTCTTTTCATCACCGGAGAGCACCTTTCGCGTGCACTGCACGAGAATAGGCAATGAGCGCTTTTCCAGCGCAGAGATCATGGATGCCGCAGGCTCGGTCATTCACCATCCGGTTGACCTAGACAACCCCAATGTTATCCTGTACATCTATGTCTTTAAAGAGCAGGCGTATGTCGGAGTTGACATCGCCGGGTTCGACCTGAGCAAGCGCGACTATAAGATTTTCCATACCCCCTCCTCGATCAAGGGAACTCTTGCCTTTGCCGCTGTCCGGAGCGCTCCCCAGCCAACAACCCTGCTTGACCCGCTGTGCGGCTCAGGCGAGATTGCGATTGAGGCTGCCTTATACTTCAGCAGGGTCTCTCCACACTTTTTCCGGAAGGATGCATTCCTGTTCACTAGGCTTCCGCTCTTTTCCTCGTTCTCGTTTGCAGCGATCGATGCCCTCCAGCGCGCCTGCCCTGTTGCCATCACGGCATGCGACAGCCAGTTCCGCTTTCTCCATGCAACGCAGAAAAATGCGCAGATCGCCAACATCAAGGATGCCATCACCTTCTCCCGGTCGGATATTGAATGGCTGGACACCAAATTCACACCGCAGAGCATGGGGATGATGGTAAGCAGAATTCCTGCCTCAGCACCAAAAAGGCTTTTGGCTGAGCTGTTTTATCAGGCAGCATACATCCTCGCTTCGCAGGGAAATGTTGCCCTGCTTACCACTGCTCCTGCAGCTGTCCATGATGCGGCATCCCGGCACCCCTTCCGGTGCGTTGCCGAGCAGCACATCTGGCAGGGAAAAGAGCAGTTTACGCTGCTGCTGTTCCATCGAAAGGCATAAATATCCCCTCTGCTCTGGCATCCCTGCATGCCATCGTGTGAGCTCTGTGGGGCATCCGGGGATATTGTCCGTGCGCTGGTAGAATCTGTTGAAGTGCGGGTATGCGTGAGCTGTGCGCGGTATGGGAAAGTACTCTCTTCTCCTTTTCCTTCTCCTGCCGTGCATCCCCAGAAACTGGCCAAGCACGCTGCTTCTGAGCCGCTCCAGGTCATTGTCCCTGATTTTGCTGCCAGGATTAAATCGAGCAGAGAGAAGCTCGGCCTGTCGCAGGAGGGATTTGCCCGGCTGCTCAATGAAAAAAAGACCATTATCCATTCCCTGGAGATAGGGAAGGTTGCGCCGAGCATGCCCCTGGCGCGGAAGCTTGAGCGCCTGCTCAAAATCAAGATTATTGAGGATTATCAGGAAAGCAGCGCGCCGCAGATTCAAAACACCTCCTCCTTCACCCTTGGCGATTTCATCCGCGTGAAGAAGGCGTAGCCGGTTTTGCCATAGCCAACTTTGTTTTGCAGCGTATTCCGTAGAGATAGGCAAGTTCCTTGACATACCTTACTCCTTCTTTTACCCCAAGCTTGCTTTTCCCTCTTTTCCTGTCCATGAACCTATAGGGCACTTCGACGATGCGCTTCCCTTTTCCGCGGAGAATAATCTCCAGGAGCACCTTAAACCCTTTTGTCCTCAGCTTCATTCCCCTGATGACCGCTCTTCTGATGGCGAAAAACCCGGAGAGGGGATCATGGACAGCGGTGAGCGGCCTGCACATGAGCTGCGCAGCCCTGCTGATCAGCCTTCGCTGCGCCTGCCAGCCAGCTATCCTGCCTCCCGGGCAATACCTGCTTGCAATAGCAATATCACTGCCTTTCAGGTGCGCAACCAATACAGGGATACGCTCGGGGGGGTGGGAAAGGTCTGCATCCATTACCACTATTATCTCGCTACGGGCATGAGCGCAGCCTGCTGCAACTGCAGAGCCCAGCCCCTGTTTGCCGGAGCGGTGGATGCATCGCACCGGATACTGCGCTGCAAGCTGCTCTGCGAGCAGGCCAGTGCCATCCGGGCTGCCGTCATCAACGATAATCACCTCGTACTGGCGCAGCACTGCCGCAATCCTCTTCAGCAGCGGGCGGAGATTTTCCCGCTCATTATAGGTTGGGATAATGGCCGAGACCTTACACTCCTTCCCCATTGCGCCTGCCTTCCTGCTTCAGCCTACGCCAGCTTATGCAGCAGCATTTCCTTCCTTGTGCAGCATGTACCACTGCATCGGCTTGTTGAGAAATACCCTGCATATCCCCTTGTTTACATAATAGGTTACAATAATGCCGTAGCTTAGGGATGCAGCAACCATCCTGGCAATCTGGCCCTTGTATTCCATCTGATGGAGCGAGTATACTCCCGCGACCAGGAGCCCGATACTGAGCAGGACATTTATCCCGAGCTCTGAGAAGAATTTAGGGATATCAATCGGCCCCGGGGCATGAAAGATAAAGCTGATGGTGCCAAATACAAACGTCAGCAGGAGCAGGACAGAGAAGAAATATCCGCTTGCCTGCACGAAGATGCTGAACTTTTCCCTGAGGCTGATATGCCTGTCCAGGAATATGCTTTTCCCGTGCTCCCGGAATGCATGGCACACCCCATATGCCCACCGCATCTGCTGCCTGTACAGGTCTTTTGCGGTGTGCGGAACCTCTCCTGCGCATTCCAATGTATCGAGGTAGAGTATCTTTCTTCTCCTCCGCAGCAGCCGGAGCGAGTATTCAATATCCTCAGTCAGGCTCCCGTGCTTCCATCCTCCGAGCTGGAGCAGGACGTCTTTCCGCACTGCCTCTGCAGCCCCGCAGAGCATGGCAATGCCATTTCTTTTCATGAAGGGGAGCACGACCTGATGGAAGACTGCAACAATGGTAGCGCCGAGCAGGGAGATGGTATTCCTGGTTGCATTGAGAAATCTCCATCGCGCCTGCACCGCATCTACTGCCGGATTATGGACAAATGGCGCGACAATCCTCCGCAGAAAATCCTTTTCAGGGACAAAATCAGAATCAAAGACTACAATAATATCCCCTTTCGAATGCTGCAGCATATGATTAAGGTTTCCGGATTTGAAGCCCGCGTTTGAGCCGCGCCTGGTTACTTTGATGCCGTGCGCCTGGGCAAATGCATCAATCTCATCGGATACCTGCGCATCGCTGCTGTCATCACCGATGATAATCTCATACTTTTCTTTGGGATAATCAAACTCCAGGCATTTCTTTGCGCATCGGATGGCTACCCTCTCGTTATATGTCGGAATCTGGATGGTGACGAACGGCGCCTTGCTGTCTTCGATAGGCAGCTCTTTGCCGCGCTGCCGCGTGCAGGCATTATAAATAGTCAAGAGAATATAGATTGTCGACACGATAATCATTATACCCAGGAAGAACCGAAAGAGGCCGTAGGATATCTGGTAGACAATATCCTGGGGGAGATAACCCTGTACTGCGGCATGGATGCGCTGGATTTCAACAAGCAATTCTGCGGGCGATATCATGATTCTGCATTCACCTTCTGAAAAACATCACTTTCTGCCTCCTGAATCGTAGGACGCTCATGATAATAATGGTATTTAAAACTATCGTATATGGGAAATAAAAGAAGATCGCACAGAGGTTCTTGAGGCTGAATGAATCGCGAAACATGCGGATTGCTGCAATAATCATCAGGGCGCTGAGTATGCCGGAGAGCACCCCGAAGAAGCTATACCAGGAAATGCCCCATTCCGGTATCTTGTAAAGCACAAACAGCGGCCCGGAGAGGGTAAACCAGCGGAAGAGGTAACTCAGGATGCTGAGGCTTCCTCCATCTGGGAGCCAGTAGAATATTTGGTAGATGATCAACGGCAGCGAAAGGAAAGCATAGCCTGACCACCAGAACTGATTGATGAAGAGGAAGAGGATAGAGGGGGATGCCTTCCAGTGCAGCAGGCTCCTGTTCTTGATTAGGGATTGCAGCACACCTGTCCACCAGCGCTCACGCTGGGCAGCAAGCTCTTTCCATGTCCGCGGGACAGCAGTGGCGCCATAGGCAGCGCGCGCATGGATGGTCTTATACCCTGCTTTCTTGATTTCAAGGGCAATGTCCATATCTTCAGTGAGCGTATCTTTCTTGAACAGGCCTATCTTCTGGAGAACGTCCTTCCGGTAGCACGCCAGCGCGCCAAAGAACCAGATGCCGTTGTCAAACACGGTTGAGAAGCTCTGCCTGATGAGATTGTTATAATGGTATTCGACATTCTGGAATATCTCTGCAATGGAACTCTTTCTGCTGACCGTGCTTGTCCCGGTGGTTGCGCCTACCATGGTATCGCTGAACGGCTTGACGATTTCCCGGATGCACCATGGGTCGAGCACGGTATCTGCATCAACAGTGAATATGATATCATGCGAGGCGTGTGCCGCACCCCTATTCAAAGCAGCAGACTTGCCGAGATGATCCTGCCGCAGGACAACCGCTCCCTTGTGCTGCTGCACTACACTGAGGGTACGGTCAGTCGAGCCGTCGTCCACCACGATGAGCTCTATCTTCTCCTTTGGATATTGCTGCCGCTGAATCGAATCCAAGCATGCAGCAATGCCCCTCTCCTCATTGTATGCAGGAATGACCACGCTCACCGCAGGCTCATACGATGGATATGATTTTCGCATCCACAGCGAGCTCATGAATATGACAAAGACAAACGCCAGGAACGAGAACAGTACCAAGAACAGCAGGCTGCCAAACCACATGACCATATCTTCCATCTGTTTCCTCTTTGTGCGCCCTGAGCATGCTCAAGAGCACGCCGTACTCTTCAGTGCCTCGCGTATTCTTGACCTATGGCAAACTACGGGATTACTTCCCATAACTCCACACCATCAGCCTGATAAACCTTCTTAAACGTTTCGTTGTTCCGTAGCAGGAAGAGGAGCCCCTGCTTCTCCCTGTTCCAGACCAGCCCCTGGCGCATCTGGGGAGTGATCAGAATATAATCAACATCATACTTTGCAAGATTTTTCTTCACCTGCACCAGGTTCCTGCTCATCAATGTCTGGTTTACATCATCAAGCCGCTGCCTGAGGTTTGGTGCGTATGCCCAATTGCTGTCCAGCACTGTCTTTTTCCGGGCAACCTCCTCAATGATAAATCCGTAGCGCCCATGCGAGAGGATGGTGTCTCCGGGCAGGCCCTGCGCCTGGACCAGCACCTGTTTCACCTCCTTCTGGATGTGCTGCTGCGCGTTCGCCAGATACAGCCCGGCTGCAAATACCAGGCCAATGGCAATCATGGTGATGGTTGCTTTCCTGACTACTGGCGCTTCCCACCGCATATGAACAATGGTGTTGTACGCCTTTGCCGCAAAAATGACCAGGAAGAACAGTAAGTACGCGCTGCTTGCCCGGTTGATATGCGGCGTTGCCAGAAGCAGGATAATTGCTACATATATTGGCCAGAGCCTGGATTTTTCCCGCCAGGTGATAATAATGCCAATGCCTGCAAGCAGCAAGAGGAAGAGGGATACCCCTCCTGCCTGCCCAAGCTCGCTGATAATGCCTGCCGAGGCCTCTTTTGGGGGAAGCTGCGGGATGCCCAATGTTACTGCGCTGCTGATATCATAAATCGCCGCGATTGCCGCTATGAGCAGCATCACCACAAAGCATCTCCGGTCATTCTTCCAGAGGTAATAGCCCAGTATGAGCATGATGATTAGCAGCCCTTCCAGCAGGCCGAAGAAGACTGCAACAGAAAAAAGCAGCAGCGCAAACATAAACTGCAGCTTTCCTCTGCCCAAGAACAGAAGGAATGCCAGTGCAACGATTGCGATGAACGCACTTGCCGGATTCACTGTTGAGAATGTGCTGATAAACACCGGCGAGATGATCAGGAGCAGCATCGCGCCATACACCATGCTCCGCTCCATCCCGAGCAGCCTGCCGATCCGGGAGATGCACAGGAGCGTGATCATGCCGAGCACGAGCGGCAGGAAAAATGCAGCAACCGGCATGCCAAGCGGCAGGAGCAGGGCCAGCATGAGGTGATATGGATTAAAGAGATACGGCCTTCCCCCGTAACTCATTTCATCATATTCTGGGATGTTCCCTGCGGCAATCTCCTGCGCCATCCGCACATGGTAATATGCTTCCTCACCCAACAAGACATCGCTCCTGTCCGCAAGCCGGATGATGCCTGGCGTGAGCAGTATGCCCAGTGCAGCAATCACTATCCATTTCAGGAACGCCGGGCTGCTGGTGTTCATTCGAGCGTGCACCTCACCCGGTATATCTGTACCTCTGCGTCGTATATCTTCTCAAAGCATTCCTCATTCAAGTATGCGAGCTTCATGATTCCATACCTTTCCTTTGCGCGCGGAGAAATGTAGATATATTTTACATCATATTTCTGGAGCAGCTCCAATGCCCCGGTCTCTGAGAACGTGGTGAAGACAAATCTCGTGTCCTGGATCCTGTCCCTGCTGTCCCGGACCAGCAGGAAATCGTCATCAATGACATTCTTTTTCCGCGCGATGCTGGCAATGCGGTTGCCTTCCCTGACTGTTGCCAGGACAACTCCCTGCGGCTGCGTCCCTAAAAACTCCAATGCTGCAATTTCACCCCGGGAAGGCGCCTGCTCGAGCTCTTCTCCTGCAAAGGCAAGCGCGGGCATGCCTGAGGTGATGATGACGATGATGCCCAACCCTGCCAGAACCCAGTCCTTGTACGCATCTACTTTTGTCCGCTCAAGATACCGCATGAACGCGGAGAAGAACTCAATGCAGAGCGCTGCCAGGATGCTGCCCAGAAGGAGCAGCCCTGCCTCAAGCTGGATCAGGCTGAACCAGAGCAGCATGCCTACTGCAAGGGCAAAGCTCATCATAAGGTAGGCAAATTTCCCTTTCTTGCTGGCCAATCTCCGGTGGATGATGTACACCCCGCCGAGGAACGGAATAATCCCGATTTGATAGATTGCCTGAAGCAGATTGATGCCGGGGAAATATTCGGCAAGGAGAGCGAACGGCACATTCTGCCATATCACTGCATAGCTGTGCAGCGCCAGCGCCTTCCGGTAGATAATGAACTCGGTTGCCGCCATCAGCACGACAATGAACAGGATCAGCTCTGTCTCCTGCCGGGTGAGATCAAGCTTTTCCAGGCGGACGAGAATGAGATAAAAGATGAGCCCGAGCACCACCACAAATCCGGCAGGGCTGGTGAGCGCCAGCGCAAATGCCGCGATCATAAAATAGCCGATAAACCTCCTCTGCTCCATGCGCAGCAGGCAGTAGATCATAAAAAAGATAAGCGGGAGCACTAGGGTGTAGACCGAGACGGCATTCACGGTCTTGGCGACGAATATGGGGATGGAGCCTACCACTATTGCGCTGAGCGCCATGATCTTCAGCGAGCCTGAGATTTGCTTTGCCAGGTAAAACATGATAATGCTCAGGGCTGCTGCCAGCAGGTTCGGGACTATCTTGGCAACGAGCTCCAATGGCAGGAACAGGTTGAATGCAGCCAGGAGGTACGGAAATAAGGGGGCAGTTACCCGTTCCCTGCCGCCGTAGCTCAATTCATCGTATCCGATTAGTCTCCCTGTCTCTGAGATATGCTCGACCTGGCGGAGGACGGCATAGGCATGATCGTCGCTGAACCCCTCTGCCTGGAACGCCATGAAGATTCGCGCTGCAGCTATTCCGAGAAATATCAGCAGGCACACAGCCAATTCCCCCTTGAGTCGCATAGCACGGCATCGTACTGCTGGGTATAAAAACCTCACGATTTTCCCGGGAAGTTTTTTAAACTGTTCCCACTTTACACCCTTCATGTCCACTAAGATCACTTCCGGAAATACGGTGTTTGACCAGCTGCTGAGCGGCGGGTTTGAGGCTGATGTTATCACCACTATTTACGGGCCGGCGGGCAGCGGCAAGACCAATGTGTGCCTGCTCTGCGCGATCGGTGTTGCCCGATCCGGCAAAAAAGTGATTTACATTGATACGGATAACTCATTTTCCGTGCTCCGGCTGCAGCAGCTTGCCCCTGAATACCTCGGCATCCTCGACAAGATGATCTTTCTCCGGCCGCTCACCTTTGATGAGCAGAAGGACAGCTTTCAGAAGCTGCGGGAGCTCACTGCGGAGAATGTCGGGCTCATCATTGTGGATTCCATCTCGATGCTCTACCGCCTGGAGATCGGGAAGACCGAAGACATTTATGAAGTGAATAAGGAGCTTGGGCTGCAGCTGGGCTACCTCACGGAGATTGCGCGGAAGCTGCACATCCCTGTCCTGGTCACGAACCAGGTCTACGCTGACTTTGAGAACAAGGAGAACATCCGGATGGTGGGTGGGGACCTCTTGAAATACGGGAGCAAATGCCTGATTGAGCTCAAGAAGTTCCGAAAGGGAAGGAGGGCAGCCATCCTGCGGAAGCACCGCTCGCTGGCTGAGGATACTGCTGCTGATTTTGTGATTGTGGAAACCGGGTTTGAGATAGTTGTTGAGTAGCTACTCTTCCACAAAATCCTCTAAGGGGATGGTGAACTCCTCGTCTTTTGCGATAACGCCCTTCTTCTTGAGAAATTCCCGCGCGAGTATCCAGAAGAGCAGGCCGATGGACTTCTTTCCCTTGTTGTTGCAGGGCACCACCAGGTCGATGTTGTTGGACTGGTTGTTGGTGTCGCAGAGCGCAATCACCGGAGCGCCGACTTTCAATGCGTCATTGATGATATTGCGGTCCGGCCAGGCATCTGTCACCATGACAATCTTGACTTCAGTGTAGATCTCCAGCACAGGATTGGTGAGCATGCCTGGGGGATACCTGCCGGCAATCACGCGGATTCCTGTTGCCTTGCCGAATGCCCTCACTGCCTTCCAGCCGTTCTCCCGCCTGCTCACCACCATGATGTCTTCCGGAGCATACTGGGAGAGGAAGGAGGCAGCTGTCCGTATCCGCTCATCAATCTTCTGCAGATTGAGGATAGTCAGCCCATCCGGGCGCGTCTTGTAGATAAACTGCTCCATGTACCTGGTCTTGAATTTCGTCCCGATATGGATTCCTGCCTTCAGGTACTGCTCAGTCGGCACTAATAGCTCTTTGGTCATGGCTCGTTATTATCACATTGTTAATGTATTCAGTATACCAGTATAAGAACGTATACTGCATACTCTCGCCCGCAGCTGCGCATTATCATTTGGACAATGCTGGGCAATGATAAAGGGAATACCTCTTGTGTTTAAAAAGCTTATGCTATCGTCTGGCGTTTTCTCAGCTCGCGTTTGAGCTGTACAGTATTCTGATACCAGATTCCCTGCATGCCGAGCTTTCGCGCGGCGATGACGTTCTCCAGGGTATCATCTATAAACAGGCATTCTGCGGGCTTGGCACCGAGCTGCTTCATTGCTGTTTGATACGGTCTTGCTGCTGGCTTTAAGCTGCGAATGGCAAATGAGAATACGAGCGCATCAAAATACCCCTTGATGCCGGTCTTTGCCACCACATCCCGCTCCCAGTAGCTGGTGTTTGAGAGCAGGCCGAGGCGGTAGTTCCGGTGCAGCTGCCGGAGGAGCGCAGGCATTCCCCGGTTTGGCTTGGCGGTGCGGACCGCTTTCTTAATCATTGCAACAACATAAGCAATGTTCTTTGCTGTTTCCGGAACCCTAAACTGATGCAGCAATGCTCTTGCCTCTGCTTCCCTGCTTTTCCACTTCTTCAGCTGGATAGCGCGCTCATACTCTTTCACAAATCCGGGATATTTTGGGACATGGAACCTGGTGTGCATGCTGCCGGAGAGGCTCACCCCCTTTGCCAGCATCGTGCTCCAGAGATCAAAGATAATTGCCTTTATCATGCGTACTCCTCCAGCTGCTCATGGACAGCGCCTCCCTTTGCCAGGGTGCTCTTCATCAGGCTGATGGCATGGACAGCAAAAGCATGGTCTTCTCTGGGTATTGCTTTTATTGCCTTGGCAAACTCATGCTTGTCCTGCAAAACCTTCACCCGCGCAATCGTGATATGGGGAGAGAACTCTTTCTCGGAAGGAAAGCCGATGCCTTTCAATGCAGCATCAACAGATTTCTGGAGCTGCCTGATGCCTTCCCCCTTAATGCCCACATATACCACTTTAATAAATGACTCGTTCGGGAATACCCCGATTCCGCTGGTTGTCAGGGAGAATGGAACAACGGCAATGCCCTGCAATGCCTTCCGGACAGCGGCAACATCCTTTTCCGGCACTTCGCCAAGGAATTTCAGCGTGAGATGAAATGTCTTGGGGAAACTCAGGCCTGCATGCGGCAATGCCCTCTGCAGCCTGCGGAATACCTCATTGAGTTCTTCTGGAGGATGAATCGCAATAAAAATGCGCATAAGCGCCTTGCAGCGCCCTGCATTTAAAAACGTTGTGACACAAAGAACGCTTATTCGTTCTGTTCCCCTTCACCAAAGTCTTCGCTGTCCGAGGCTTCCTCTTCAGGCTGATCTTCCTCGCCTTCTTCTTTGTCCTCTTCCTGGTCGCGCTTCTCTGCCTGCTTTGGTGCTGATTCGCCTCTGACCACTTCGGCAAACCCGACTCGCTTCAATACCCGGGTAACGCGAATGTGGACACGCTCTCCGGTGCTGGTCCCTGGGACAAACAGGACAAAACCGTCTTTCTTTGCAATGCCGTCCCCTTTTTCTCCCATTGCCTCAATCTCAACGTCCAGCTCATCGCCTTCCTTTACTGGCACTTCCATTCTTCCGAATCTTTCCATAGTCTTTTTCACCCACAATATTTTATTATATAGAAAGAAAAAAGGGACAGGGATTTATAAACCTTCAGGTTTTG
>JACQNA010000070.1 GCA_016203335.1 Candidatus Woesearchaeota archaeon | reverse complement strand
TTTTGAGAAATTTCTCCAAAATCAGTCCATCTTCATCAATAAGACCATCCTCCAAAGCAATTACATCCCGGACTCTATCCCGCACCGTAGCGAACAAATTCAGCAGCTTGCAGCCATCCTTGCCCCTGTCCTGAAGCTGGAGCGCCCTTCAAACATATTTGTCTACGGAAAGACCGGAACAGGCAAGACAGTAACCGTCAATTTTGTTGCCAAGCAGATTGCTGATGTCAGCACGCAGCGCGATATCCCGGTCAGGATGCTCTATCTCAACTGCCGGCTGAAAAAAGTGGCGGATACCGAATATCGCTTGCTCACCCAGCTCATCCAGGAGCTCGGCAAGAGTGTTCCGCCGACCGGGCTGCCGACAGACGAAATCTACAAGACATTTTTCGAGACGATTGAGGAGCGCAAGCAGTCGCTGGTTATCATTCTGGACGAAATCGACCAGCTGATCAAAAAGGCTGGCGATGGCATCCTCTACAATCTCACCCGAATCAACACCGAGCTCAAGAGCAGCCAGATATCGATTATCGGCATATCAAACGATATCACCTTTATCAATGACGTCGATCCGCGCATCAAAAGCTCGCTGTCTGAGGAAGAGGTGATATTCCCCCCCTACAACGCATTCCAGCTCCAGCAGATTCTTGCTGAGCGCGCCGCGCTCGCATTCAGGAACGGTGCATTGGGAGAAGGCTTGATCGAGAAATGCGCGGCATACGCTGCCCGCGAGCATGGTGATGCGCGCCGCGCGATCGACCTCCTCCGCATCGCAGCAGAGATTGCCGAGCGCCAGGGAAGCCATTCCATCTCCACAGGCGATCTGGATACTGCAGAAGAAAAGATGGAGCGGGACAGGGTTCTGGACATTGTCAAATCCCAGCCCAAGCAGTCGCAAGTCACCCTCTCTGCCCTGCTGACCCTTTCGCGCCAGCGGAAAGACGCAATATACACTGGGGACGTATATCATCTGTACAAGCAGCTCTCTGCGGCAGTCGACCTCAGGCCCCTCACCCAGCGCCGGATATCTGACATCATCAGCGAGCTGGATATGCTGGGAATTATCGCGGTGAGGGTCATCTCCAAGGGGAGGTATGGGAAGACCAGGGAAATCACCATCAGTGTTCCGCCAGATCTCCAGGCAAAGATACAATCGCTGCTGCACAACGAGCTTGAGATTCCATGACAGAAGCCATGACCCAGGAACTGACCGGTCCCGAGCACGCGGATGTGCACAAAAGCACTGTTCTTTTCTTCCTGGAAAGGCACATACTCCTCTCGCCAGATTTCTTCCGGGAAATTCCCGAGGGATTCGACCAGAGCGAATTTTACCGAAAACATCTCGAGAAGCCAGGTACACCATCCACATCACCAGTGGTGCTGACCGCAGACATCCGCCGGATCCTTCTGGAAAAAGGGGCGCTTGACGTGCATTGGGCTGATCTGGAGCGGTCCCGCGTCCTTTTCGAGAAGAACAAGGACGAAAAGGTATATGCGAAGTTTCTCGAGTATATCGAGCTGCAGGAGCAGGCACCCTCCCCCCTTCAGCAGCCGGTCAAGGTAGTCTTCTCATACGCGGATGCCCCGAAAAAGCGCTCTGTCCAGGATTTTACCCTTTCGTTCACCAGCAGGTACCAGGCCATGGAAAAGATCCTGCGGAACCGTACCGGGCTCCAGCACCTTACTTCTATCAACCGCCTGAGGAACAAGCAGGATAAGGAAGCCATCTCATTCATCGGGATGGTGGCGGACAAGCAGGTGACAAAGAATGGGAACCTCATGCTCACCGTGGAAGACCAGACCGGCAGCATCAAGGCCCTGATCAACAAAAACAAGCCGGGCCTGTACAAGGAGGCGCAGGACATCGTCCTGGACGAAGTGCTGGGGTTTACCGGCGTGCCGCATAACGCAGCCATATTTGTCAACGGGTTGACCTGGCCGGATGTTCCCTACCGCGAGCTCAAGAAGTGCGGCGATGACGTGTACGCCCTTTTCCTCTCGGACCTCCATGTAGGCTCAAAGCAGTTTTTGGCAGATGATTTCCACAAGTTCCTCCGCTGGCTGCACGGCATGGCGGGCAATGACGAGCAGCGCGCCATTGCCCAAAAAATTGCGTACATCTTTGTGCTGGGCGACCTGGTCGATGGCGTCGGCATTTACCCGGGCCAGGAAAAGGATTTGGCGATCCAGGATATCTACCAGCAATACGAGGCATGCGCCGCCCTGCTCCGCGAGATCCCTGCGCACATCCCCCTGATCATCTGCCCCGGAAACCATGATGCGGTGCGGATATCCGAGCCGCAGCCGTCGCTGGACAATGAGTTCACCAAGCCGATCACTGCGCTGCCGAATGCCCTCCTTGTTTCCAACCCAGCTATGGTGAACATCCACGCCTCTGCAGGGTTTCCCGGGTTTGATGTGCTGATTTACCATGGATACAGCTTCGACTACTATGTTGCGCATGTCGATTCCATCAGGAACGGCGGCGGCTATGACCGCGCAGACCTGATCATGAAATTCCTCCTCAAGCGCCGGCATCTCGCGCCATCATACACATCCACCTTATTTATTCCGGACCCGGAGCAGGACCACCTGGTTATCAAACACGTCCCCGACTTTCTGGTCACCGGGCATATTCACAAGTCAGCGGCATTAACGCACAAGAACATCACCCTGCTTTGCGGCAGCTGCTGGCAGAGCTTAACAGGATACCAGGAGAAAGTCGGCCATGTCCCTGAGCCCGGGCGGGTTCCGATCATCAATCTGAAGACCAGGGAGGTCAGGATTCTCAAGTTCTAACATGGACATGGAATCCTATTTTCAGCACATTGATGCAGAAATGCAGCGCGCCTATCAGGTTGCGCAGTCTGCCCGGAAAAAAGGGTATGATCCGCATCCCGACGTTGAGATTCCCATCGCCCGGAACATGGCAGAGCGCGTCGTTGGCCTGATAAGCATTGTTGCCCCGCAGCTGATCAACAGCGGGGTGTCTGCGCGCATCATGGAGCTGGAGCAGCAGTATGGCTTCCTGGACTGGCGGATTAGCCTGATCATTGCCGAAGAGGTCGCAGCCCAAAAATTCTGCACGTTCTCCACGCCGCTGGAAGCAATGGAAGTAGGCATCCGCGTTGGCCTCGCATACCACACCCTGGGAACCGTTTCCTCACCGCTTGAGGGATTCACCCATCTCAAGCTCCGCAAGAACGGAATGGGAAATGACTATTTTGCAGTCTGCTTCTCCGGCCCGATCCGGAGCGCAGGAGGGACCGGCGCAAGCTTCACGGTCATCCTTGCAGACTACATCCGGAAGAAGATGGGGTTTGACACTTATGATCCGACAGAAAAAGAGGTGAAGCGCATGGCAACCGAGCTGCGCGACTACCATGAGCGGGTCACCAACCTCCAGTATTTTCCCAGCGAGGCAGAAGTTGATTTCCTGATCCGTCATCTTCCGGTCCAGATTGACGGCGACCCATCGGAAAAGATTGAGGTATCAAACTACAAGGACCTGCCGCGCATCGAGACCAATGCCATCCGCAACGGCCCCTGCCTGGTCCTGGGGGAGGGAATAGCGCAGAAAGCGCCGAAGCTCTGGAAGCAGCTCAGCAAATGGGGGGCCGAATTCAGCTTGGAGCACTGGTCATTCCTCAAGGATTTCATCGAGCTGCAGAAAGGCATTAAGGCGGGGCAGGCATCAGCAATCGCCTCAACCGCAAAGATACGGCCGGACTATACGTTCATCACCGACCTTGTTGCGGGCAGGCCCGTGCTCACCCACCCGCTTGCGCCCGGCGGCTTCCGCCTCCGCTTCGGAAGGAGCAGGGCTTCAGGATATTCTTCCTGCAGCATTCATCCGGCAACCATGCACGTCCTGGAGTCCTACATCGCAATCGGCACCCAGCTCAAGGTGGAGCGGCCAGGCAAGGCGACCGCGCTCACCTCCTGCGACACCATTGAGGGGCCGATTGTTGAGGTCGAGGATGGGAGCGTCTATCTGGTCACATCAGAAAAAGAGGCGAAGCAGCTTGCCCCCCAAATCGTCAAGATTCATTTCTTGGGGGACATCCTCATCAACTACGGCGATTTCCTCAACCGGGCGCATCCCTTGGCCCCCCCGGGCTACTGCGAGGAATGGTATGCCCTGGAGCTCGAAAAGGCAACGGTCACGCTCTTCGGCTCTCTTGATGCAGCAAAGCTCGCCGAGCATGCCGATGCCCCTCTTGCAGAGATTGAGCAGTTCATCACATCTCCGCTGAGCAGCCCGAGCCCGATGAGCGGAGCTACCGCAGTCTCGCTCTCCCGGAAGCTGCATATCCCCCTCCATCCCCGCTATACCTATCACTGGAATCTCCTCTCCGCAGAGCAGTTCCGGCAGCTCAGCGCGTGGCTTTGCAGTGGAAAAATTGTCCGGGACGCAGCAACCATAGAAAAGATCATTCTCCCCCGCCAGCCGGAAAAGGATTTGCTGAGCCATATCGGCATCCCGCACCTCTGCATCACCAACGAATTTGTCGTAATCGAGGCAGGCCACGCCACCGCGCTCTTCCACACGCTCCTGCTCGATAATCCCGTTCTCCTGAAAGAAGCATTGGCCACGGGCAAAACCCCGCTCGATGCCATCAATGCGATCGCCCCATTCCCGGTCCGCGACAAGTCTGGCGTCTTCATCGGCGCCCGGATGGGCAGGCCGGAAAAAGCGAAGATGCGCGAGCTCACCGGCAGCCCGCACGCGCTCTTTCCTGTTGGGGAAGAGGGCGGGAGGATGCGCTCGATACAGTCTGCCATAGAAAAGGGGCGCATCAGGGCAGAATATCCCCTCTATTTCTGCGCCTCATGCAGCTCGCCAACCATCTTCTCGGTCTGCGAGCGCTGCGGCCAGAAAGCAGCTCAGCGCTATTTCTGCAGCATGTGCGGCATCATCCCCTCGCCCTGCAAGCACCATCCCATCTCATTTCAATCGCAGGAGTTTCCCATTGCGCCTGCGGTTGAGCAGCTCCTGAAAAAGCTCAATATGCGCACCATCCCTTCCCTCGTGAAGGGTGTCCGCGGCACCTCAAACGACAGCCATGTGATTGAGCATCTTGCAAAAGGCATCCTCCGCGCAAAATATGACGTCTACGTCAACAAAGACGGCACTACCCGCTATGACATGACTCAGCTGCCCATCACTCATTTCAAGCCAAAGGAGATTGGGACATCCATCGAGCGCCTCATCGAGCTGGGCTATACCCATGACATCGCGGGCAAGCCGCTTACCAGCAAAAGCCAGATTCTCGAGCTCGGGCCGCAGGATGTGATCCTACCTGCCTGCCCCCTCTCCCCTGATGAGAAAGCAGATGAAGTGATGTTCCGGCTGAGCAAGTTCATCGATGATCTGCTTGAAAACATGTACGGCCTCCCCCCCTACTACCAGCTGAAATCCCCTGCTGACATCACCGGGCACCTGGTGGTGGTGCTTGCTCCCCACACTGCTGCAGGCATCATCGGAAGGATTATCGGCTTTTCCCAGACCCAGGGGCTGTTCGCGCACCCCATGCTGCACGCAGCAACAAGAAGGGATTGCGACGGTGATGAGTCCTGCGCCTCTCTGCTGCTCGACGTGCTGATCAACTTCTCGCGCAGGTTCCTCCCCTCGCACCGCGGCTCGACGCAAGATACTCCTTTGGTCATCACCTCGCGCCTCAATCCCTCAGAAGTTGATGACATGGTCTTTGACATTGATATCGTATGGAAGTATCCCCTGGAGTTCTACAGCGCCTGCCTGGACTACAAATCGCCTTGGGAGATTGATATCGAGCGGGTCAAGTCCCGGCTGAACTCAGACCACAAATATGACCGCTTTGGCTTTACCCATGACACTTCAAATATCAACGCAGGCGTGCTCTGCTCTGCCTACAAGACCATCCCCACCATGGAGGACAAGCTCAAGGGCCAGATGCGCCTTGCAGAAAAGATACGGGCAGTGCGTACTGATGACGTTGCCCGCCTGGTCATTGAGAAGCACTTCCTCAAGGACACCAAAGGAAATCTCCGCAAGTTCTCCATGCAAAAATTCCGCTGCAGCACCTGCAACGAGAGCTATCGCCGGCCCCCGCTCATCGGCAAGTGCGGCAACTGCGGCGGCACGCTCATCTTTACGATTGCCGAGGGCTCAGTCACCAAATACCTTGAGCCGAGCATCTCCCTTGCGGAGAAATATGACGCGCCGCCCTACCTCAAGCAGACATTGCAGCTCCTCAAATGGCGCGTGGAAAGCGTTTTCGGCAGGGACAAGGAAAAGCAAATTGCGCTGGAGAGCTGGTTCTCATGATAGTTGCACAGCACAGGGACAGCGGCAGGCTGATCATCACGGTATGCGATGATGCCCTGGTCGGAAAGCGGTTTGAGCAGGGCAACCGCCAGCTGGACGTATCTGGCAGCTTCTTCCAGGGCAAGCGGATGGACGAGCAGGAATGCATCTCCCTGCTCACGCATGCTTCAGTTGCTTATTTTGTCGGCAAGCAGAGCGTTGCGTTCGGCATCGCGCAGGATATTATTGACAAGAAACAGGTGCGCAGGGTGCAGAACATCCCGCATGCGCAGGCGCTGCTGGAATAGCCATTACTTTCTTTTCGCCTTCATCTAATTTTCACGGCGTGCTTTGCCCCGCACGCATGGCACTGGAGAAAGGTAACCCCCTGCTCCTTGCTCAGCTCAGTGTCCGGCTTGCCGCACTCGCTGCACAGCACAAAATCCTTGGCATACTGCGCGATCTTTTCATTCAGCCGGGAAGCGGAAATCTTGGTGCCGAAGATGACCGAGCCTGATTTTTTCAGGTCGCCGGGTGCAGCAAGCTCCTTCAGGACGTATTTGAGCAGGTGCTCCGCATTCCGCCGCAGCACATCAGCAATCTCCCGGAAATTGGAGATGATTGTCTTATTCCCCTGGATATGCCCCCGCACTTTCGGAATCTCAAACCGCTCCGCGCTCTTGCTTATCAGGGGCAGCTCCTGCTGCGCTTTCTCCAGCAACGCTTCATAGTCCATACCGCTGAGAACGCCGGCTGCTTTTTAAATGTTCCGCCATAGAAAACTATATAAACGCCGCTTCGGTGGTAATCTTATGGTCTTAGAGTCGCTCATCAACCCGCTCAAGGCGGAGAAGGAGCCGTGGGAGATGCTGTTCATTGGCTTCCTCTACACCTCTGTCGCAATTCTCCTCAGCCTCTGGATATTCAAGCAGCAGACCAGCCTGATCATGATATTCCTGACCGTGCTTGCAAGCGTCCCGCTGATCTATGCCACCATCAAGGATGAAGAAACCAAGGATGAGGATATCATGGAGGAGAAAACGCTCTTAAAAGAGCATTCCCGCGCCATGGCATTCTTCTCATTCCTTTTCCTGGGCTTTACCCTTGCCTTTGCCGGCTGGTATATCTTCCTTCCCGCTGACCTGCTCTCCACGGTCTTCCAGGTGCAGACCCAGACCATTCTCGACATCAACAACCGGGTAACGGGCAGCTTCATGGAAACCCTGAACCTTTTTACCATCATCTTCTTCAACAATGTCAAGGTGCTGATCTTCTGCATCCTCTTTGCATTCATCTACGGCACCGGGGCCATCTTTATCCTCACCTGGAACGCATCAGTGATCGGGGTTGCCATCGGCAACTTCGTCAGGAGCGAAATAGCATCTGTTGCTGCATCTACCGGGGCAGTCGGAGCCGCGCAGTATTTCCAGATCGTTTCCATCGGCCTGCTGAAATACGCAATTCATGGCATCCCGGAGGTCTTTGCCTATGTTGTTGCCGGACTTGCCGGAGGCATTATCTCAGTAGGAGTCATCCGCCATGAATTTACCACAAACCGGTTTGAGAATATCCTGCTGGACTCCTCAGTGATGCTGGTCGGGGCGCTCATCCTCCTGCTCATCGCCGCGCTGCTTGAGGTATTCATTACCCCTCTCGTGTTCTAGTACACTGACACTGAGTGCAACCTTTGTTCTATTCCAGCGCCTTGACGCGGCCCGGCCGGTTCTGGAAGATGTCTCCGCTCATCATCAGGTTTTTCAGCACCAGCTCAGCATGCGGCACCGGAACTGCCCGCATCACCTGCTCTACCTCAGCGCCTTCTCCCCTGTCCAGCCTTCGGATTGCCTCCATCATCTGCTCTGCAGGAGCACGGGAAGATTCCCGCTTCTCGACGCGCAGCTCCCCGATCTCCCGCTTCCGCACCGCAAGCCAACGCTGATCAACCTGCTTGGCGATGTCTGCTGCCAGATACCGCTCTCCGCCGTATTCCCTTGGCCTGCCGATCACCAGGAGTGTGTCACCAACATTCATTCCTTGAAAGAAATCAGTCCGGGAGAAATTCCGGAGAAGAATAGTGCCGCTGCCGTCGTCAATCGTGAGCAGCGTTTCCTCTTTTCCCACCACCATGCCGATGACATTGGCTGCTCTGGCGTGAATGTCCTTGATTGCAAGATATGCCGGGTCCCCTTCCGGATGGTACTCTCCGTTCAGGATTTCTGCAATCCGCAGCTTGTACGCGACATAAGCCTGTTCCATTGCAGGCAACTCATTTATCCACTCTTCTCTGCATTGCCGGCAATGAGGTCTACTGCCCCGCCAGCCTCGATGACTTTCTTTACGCTTCGGGAAGAGGCAGCAGCCACTGAAATATGCATGCGCGCAACTGGCTTTCCTGTGCTGAGCAGCTTCTGGTAGCCCATCTCCTCCAGCCTGATGCGAAATGTTCCCCCTTCCTGGCTGACTTTCTTTTCGCGCAGCCATCGTCCGAGCTTTGCATTGATAGTAGCGATCGTGACAGCAGCAATCTCCTGATGCACCTTGCTGGTAAATCCCTTGGGCAGCTGCTCCTTCCAGATGGATGGCTTAATAGTATCCGCGCGCTTGCCCGTGCCAGCCCTGCCTCTGCCTCCGCGATGGCCTGCTCCCCTATGCTTCTTCTTCGCACCCCACCCATGGGTCCAGCTTCCCCTCAGCCTGCTATTCTTCTTTCGCTTGTTTATGGTCATGCAATCATCCTGCTGAGCAAATTCTGTATATCCTTGCCGCGGTCGCCTAATGCGCCACCAGCGCCAAACCCTTGCTTAATGCCCTTTCTGCCATACCCTTTCCGGGGAGGTGACAAGGCAAATGAGCGGTAGTATCTCTTTCCGTCAACCTCGATCCATCGGTGATACGTGATTTTCCCCCTGCTGTCCTGCACCCTGCCATCATACGCCCTGCCCTTCCTTGCAACGAGCTCGCGGAATAGCGCATCGCTCATCGGTCCCCAGGTCACATAATCTTTCACTTTCCTGAGCATGCCTAAATACGCAGGGGTATCCTCAATCACCACGCAGGAATTCTGCGCGTGCAGGTTCAGCATCCGCAGGGTATCATGGATTTTCTCAGATGCCCTTCCCCCGCCACGCACCCGGACAACAGCAATCCTGCTCATTGCTCCGCTCCCATGCCCAGCTGGCGGGCATACCTCTCCTGTATCTTTGTTTTCCCAATCTGCCTGAGCGCCGCCATGGCCGCCGACACCAGGTTCAGCTTGGTCACGGTCTGCCCCCTGGTCTTTGACCAGACATCTTTGATGCCTGCAAGCTGGAGGATCTTAGCGCACTCCTTCTCGACGCGCAATCCCGTTCCCTTTGGGGCGGGAATCAAAGTGATCTCTGCCGAGCCGCATTTTCCGGTGACGCGGAAGGGGATAGAATGCTGCTCTCGGCAGCCGCATTGCCAGGAGCCGCAGCCGCGCACCACTTTCATGATGCCCTGCCTTGCATTCCGGAGCGCCTTCTCACGGGCAGGAACAGTCTCTTTTGCCTTGCCCAGCCCCAGCCCGACATACCCGTTTCTGTTTCCAATAATAGCTGCGGTCAGGAACTTTGGCTTATTCCCCTCGTTCGTCTTCTTCTGCGTCTGGCGGAACACCCGCCGTGCCCCCCCTCCGAATTTTCCTTTTGACTGGCCAACCATCAGCAGGTCTGTTTCGAGCCCGGGCAGGAGAATATCCACTATCTCCGGCTCCATGATCTTGATTCCCCTCTCGAGGATCTGGTCAATATGCTGGATCTCTCCTGACTTCAGCCTTTTTCCAGTGCCTGTCTTCGGCCGCCAGGACTGAACGTCAACCCCAGACTCCGGCCTTTTCTGGATACGCTCCTCAGCAACAGGGATAGGAACAATAACCTCTTCGCCTTTTGCCTCTTCGCTTTTCGGTTCTTCAGCCTGCTCCATGGTTGCTCATCTCCTGCTTGATGCGTTGTACTTCTCCCGCAATGCTGCGGATATCTGCCTTGCCTTTCTTATACTCTGAAAATTGCCCGGGCATCTTCCCCTGCTCCAGTGCGGCAGCATACTGCATGATATGGGTGCCGGCAATCCGCTCATCCGAAGGAATAACCTCTTTGCCCAGACGCAGCTGGATGCCGCTGTCCTGGACACCCTTGGCGCACGCATACACCCGTGAACCCCGTACTGAAGGTGTCCTGCCGATGTCCAGATACGACTCTTGTACCTTCCCTCTCACCCTTATCCCAAACAGCATCCCGGTGAGATATGCTGCAGGAATATTTCCACAGTCAAATTTCCATCCGAGCTTCTTGAGCTGGAGCGAGTGGGCGCTTGCCAGGACAGTATCCCCAGCAGGGCCATACTGCACGAGCTGCACGCCGATGTGGTTAAGTGACCTTCTAATCACCACGCGCGGCCCGCTCCCTGCCAGGATACGGAGCCGTCTCCGGTAATCGGTCTTGCCCTCCCGTTTTCGCCGGTACTCAACCATTTCCCGTTTCATTGCTTCTTCACCATGCTATGCTCAGCCAAATAAAGCCTGACGTGCCTCCTGCTGCGGAAAAAACCGCCCTTTACTTTCAGGTATACCTCGCGAAAATCTTTCTTGCCAATCCTGTTCTTTTCCTTAAGCGCATTGAGCAGCTGGCGCTGGGCGCGCACCTTCTGCACCCATTCGGTTTTCCGCGGCAGGCGGGCATATCTTTTTCCCTTCCTGCTGCCCTGGCCGCGCTGGAGCCCCTTTGCCTTTTGGCGTTGGATGATCCGCGCCCGCGACCGCGACTGCCAGCTTGTTCTGCGCCGCGCGATGATCCCTCCATCTATCAGCGACCGGATATCGCTCTTGGTAATCGCTTCCTTTACCTCCTGAAGATGCTCGGGATCAAACCACACCTTTCGTGCGGCACATTGCAATAGTCTTGCGGCGTTCCGCCGCTGGCTCGTCAGCATCATGGTTATGTCCTCTTCGTCAGCACTTTCTCATACTCTTTCTTCCGTATCTTCTCCTCTTCCTCTACTTTTTTGGCGAGCTCATCTTCGCTCAACTGCTCCTTCTTTTCCGAAACTGCTGATTTCCTCGCTTCTGCCTTCTCCGCCTCCTTGAGGCTCTCCTTGCCTTTCTTTTCGCTCTCCCGCTCATGCTTTCGCGCGGCAATCTGCTGCTCCATCCGGGCAAGGAATCCCTTGGGGTCTTTCATGTTCATGATTACCGCACCCTTCGCAGCAAGCGCTTTGGCCAGCTCTGCCTTTTGCTTGAGCCCGAGCGTGCTGCTCAGCACAGCAGCCTCTGTCTTGATATTAAGCAGATTAACATCCCGCATAGTCTCGATGCGGCGCTCGCGCAGCCCGTTCCGAAGCATGCCCCGCTCGCTCCCCTTCCTGCGGTATCCGATGCTGACTGAAAGCCCATGCCCCCGCACCCGCAGCCGGAGCTTGCTGTCTCCCCCCTTCGGCCGCCTCCAGTACCTGCCGAGCCTTTTCTTGCGGTTCGGCGCATGCCTGATGAAGGTGAGCCTTGCCATTATCCCATCACCTTGCCGTCCTTGTTCGTGATGAAGATGCCGTCCTGGAATATCCGCTTGTCCCTGCCACTAATCCTGCAGAGCTGCTCAATGTCTGCTGCTGCCTGCGCAACAGTATCCTTGTCAACTCCTTCGATAACAACTTCGGTGCCCTCGACCTTTGCCTGGGCCCCTTTTCGCAGCTCGACGGTGCGGGGGATCTTCTCACCGAGGAAATTCTTTACGATGAATGTTCCCCCGGATATGCTGACGTTCATGGGGAAATGCCCCGCGCAGATCTTCAGCACATACCTATGCCCGGTGCTCACTCCCTTCACCATATTGGTGATATGCGCAGCATAGGTGCCAATATCCCTTTTCTCGCGTTTGCTCCCTTTCTTGAGCGCCTGGGTATTGACGCTGACCACCACTATGCCTTCTTTTCTCTCAATGCGGATCGCCCGGTTGGCAAACTTCTTCTGGTTCTCACCCTTCGGGCCCGAGGCAATAACCATGCTGCCCTCTATGCGGACATCTACTCCCTGGGGAATCGTTACCCTCTCCGCAAAAGCCTGTTTCTTTGCCATATCAGTAGCAGTACGCGAGCAGCCGCCCTCCAATCCCCTTTTTCTTTGCTTCGGCATGGGTCATCACTCCCCGGGAGGTGGACACAATCAGCACGCCAAAATCCTTTGCCAGCAGGTATCTCTTCTCAAACCGCTCATAATCCTCCAGGGCTGCTTGATATCTCGGCCTGATTGCGCCGCAGGCGTTCATCATGCCCAGCAGGGCAACCTTCACTACCCCTCCCTTCTCCGGGGTGACCTCTTCATGTGCGCCGATGTAGTGGTTATCCTGCATGATGCTGAGCACGCTCTTTATCATCTTGGATACCGGGGTGATCACTACCATCTTCTTTCCCCGCCGCTCGGCGTTCAGCATCTTGGACAATGTGTTTGCTAATGGGTCGTTTAAGCTCATCATGCACCTCATGAAAACTTCCGGAACCCAATCCCTTGGGCGACTTCACGGAAGCATTGCCTGCACATATGGATGGCATACCTCCCGATATGCGCGCGGATTCTTCCGCAGCGAATGCACCGCCTTATGCTCCTCCCGCAGCTCCGCTTTTTCGGCGAGTTATGCTTCAGGAACTTCTTCCATTTTGCCGGCTTATACTGGAGCTGGGTGTATACCTTGTCAAACCTGCTGTATGTCATTGTTCCTCCACCTGGGCTTGGAACTCGCGCTGCATGAATGCAATAGCCTCTTCCCTGCTCACCTGGTGGCGCAGGGGGACTTTTCTTCTCATCATTCTCCGGTGTTTAATCCGGAAGCCCGGCTTTTCAAAGGTGATGCATGCCTCCAGCCCGATAACTCCGATCTCCGGGTCATACCGCGCACCCTGAATATCAATATATTCTGGTATCCCGAACGATAAATTGCCCTGCGCATCAAATTGCCGGGCATAAACCTTGTTATCCTTAGCAAACATCAGGCGCTTGAGGAGCGCCTTTGCCTCTGCTTTCCGCAGCGTCACCTTGCACCCGATAGGCAATCCCGGGCGGACACCCCACGTCGGTATTCTTTTATTGGTGATGGTCTTCATCGGCTTGCGGTTTGCGATAGCCTGGAGGAGCTTGAGCCCCTTCTCAAGCTTTGCCTGGTCTTTTCCTGAGCCGAAATTCAGGGTGAGCTTCTCGATCCGCACGCTCTGCATGATGTTCATGCCTTCACTCCGCCAACTGCTGGCTGGTCTTTTCCCACCACAACCGTATACTTCTTGAGCGTTTCAAATGTCTCGTCTCCGGAGCGCACACCAACCTTATTCGCGCTTCCGCCGGCATCCTCAACTATTCCCAGCTTCCCGGCGTGGTTGCCGGCAGTCAGGTACACCCAGCTCCCCTTCTGAAATGGGAAATGGGAGACGATCTCCTGTCCCGGCAGGCGGATCACCAGGGAATCCCCGATATGGTATGCATGCTTCTGCACCAGGATGTTCCTGCCGCTGCTGAGGTGCAGCCACGTCTCCCGCGCATTCCTCCGGTGCATGCCGACAATCTTGCAGACCTTCCATTCCGCTTCAGCAGGCGGTATCTCCCGCATGCTCAGCGCTTGCGTTTTGGAAATCATCACGCGGTACTGCTTCTGGAGTGCGGGCAGCGCGACAACATCAAACAGGCCGACGATATGCTTTTTCTCCTTCCGCCGCCGCCCGTCCACCAGCACCTCTTGGCGCTGGAGCATGTACCTCACTTCCCGCGCCGTGAGACCTGGGAACGCCCCCTGGAGCAGCAGCTGGAGCGGCAGCCCTGACTTCAGGGAGTGCGCTCCGGGAAATGGGCGTATAGTATAGACATCACTTTTTCTGCCAATCGCCCATGTCCGCGGCGCCGCAATCCGTTTCAGGTGCCGTTTGCTCATCCTTTCTTCACCGCCATCCTGCGCGGATCCTCGCTCAATTTCGTGATCAGGAGATTACTCGGGTCTATCGGAACCATTGCCTTTGTGCCGTCGCGCTTCACCACTTCTGCCCCGTGCACAAACACCTTGCACTTCCTGGTATCTACCCGCTCGACCTTGCCCTCTTTCTTGCGGAATTGGCCGCGCATAATGGTGACGCTGTCGCCCTTCCGCACCCGGAGCGCGCGCACACCTGTTTTCTTCCGGAGCTCCTGCGCAAGATGTGCTCCGAGAAATCTTCCCCGGAGATGCAGCGGCGCTTCTGCCCGGTATTTCCGCTGCTTCCGCGGCTGTACGCTCTGCTTCCATGCCCGCAAAAACTGCTGTTTCATCTGTTTCCTCACACAATAATGCTCGCAAGCTTGGCGATCGGCGCCCAGCGGTCGCATACCTCTTTCGCGATTGGCCCCTTGAACATGGTTCCCTTGGGGTTGCCGTCTTCATCCTTGCAGACCACTGCTGCGTTATCCTCAAATGCAATGCGCATCCCGTTGGAGCGCCGGTACTCCCTCCTCTGCCGGACAATGACCGCAAGCACTACCTGCTTCCGCATCTCCGGCCTGCCGCGCTTCACCGATGCCATCACCAGGTCACCGACTCCTGCCTCCTGGCGCCTGCGCTTCCTCGTCTTATGTCCGAATACGGTAAAGATGCGGAGCACCTTGGCGCCGGAGTTGTCACAGGTCTCTATCTCTGTCCCGACAGGGAGCGCCCTAGTTATCCGTGCTTTTACTGCTTGCATACTCCTCTCCCTCAAGTTTCTTGCGCTCTGCGATTCGCAGCTCTTCCTTCAGCTGCATCTTGATGTCCACGCCGAGCGTCTTGATGACTACAAAATGTTTTGTCTTGCTCAATGGCCGGCACTCGGCGATGATGACCCGCTCGCCCTTCCGCGCGTTGATGCACTCCGGATTATGGGCGTGCACCTTGGTGCGCCGCTTGATATATCTCTCATACTTGGGGAGATACTTTCTCCCTGCCCACTCCACTGTTGCTGTCTTGCTCATCCGGTCCGAGGTCACCACTCCGGTGAACCTTCTTCCCCTCGGCAATACCTCCCCGTGGACCGGACAATGCGCATCTGTGCAATTTGCCATGTTCATCTCACTTCAATGGCCTGCGGCAGGAACCCCATCTCCACCAGTGTGCCCTTTACTTTGCTCCTGTGGTTCCCCTGAAGCTCGATTTTCCCCTCTTTCACTGTGCCGCCGCAGGCGAACCTGCCCTTGAGCTTCTTCATCACTTCCTTGATATCAATCTCTTTCATGTCAATGCCGCTAATGGTAGTGTATACCTTGTTGAATCGCTTGTTCTCGAGCCGCACCACAATCTTCTGCCTTTCCTTTGCGATGATCTCGCAGCTGCACAGCTCTTTTGGCAGTCCGCAGGTCGAGCAAATCTCACTCATGGCGCTCCCCCTGCACCCGCTCAGCTGACATCCTCGTCAGCATGCGCGCAATGTTCTTTTTCATCTGCTTCATCTTTCCCGGATTTTTTGCTGAGCCCGCTGCCCGCTGCACGTTTTCCTTAATGAGCTCTTTCCGCATCTCCTCAATTCTTGCAGGCAGCTCCTCCCGTGCGAGTTCCTTAACCTCCTTTCTCTTCATGCGCTTCCTCCGCCTTGCGCTTCCGCCGGGGCTTCCGTTTCTTCTCTTCCTTTTTCCCTTCTTTCTTTTCCTGCTGTTCCTTGCCCTTTTGCTCAGCGGCCTCTGCCTGGCCCGCCGATGCCTGCACCGGCGCGGCGGATTCCCCCGCTTTCTTTACCGTGATAGTGTCCGGCAGGGAGATGCCTGGCGGCATGATGCTGACCTTGATGCCGACCGTGCCCGCCTTCAGCTGTGCAGAAGCGTGGGAGCGATGCACTCCGGTAAATGAAACCTCTCCTGACTTCTTGAGGTACCCATGGTAAAACCGCCAGCTCTTGGCGCGGGAACTCGGCAGCTTGCCCGCGATGATGATCTCCACCCCCAATGCGCCGGCGTTCATAACATCCGTCATCGCCTTATGCCCGATTGCCTTGAACTTCTGCGAGCCGAAGCGCTCCAGTGCATTGGCGATTCGTTCTGCGACAATATGGGCATCCAGGTCAATCCGCTCTACTTCGCTAATCTCTATCTGCGGGTTTTCCAGGTTGAATTTCTTCTTGAGGGCTATCGTGAGGTTTTTGATGTTCTGCCCCTGCCTGCCCACCACCAGTCCCGGCCGCGCCGCATAAATGACAATCTTCTCCCCAAGAGGGGTCCGCACCAGTTTCGTGCGGGAATGCCCGATTCCCTTGAGATTGCGGGAGATATACTCCTGGATCTGGAATTCCTTCAGCCGTTCTTCGACAAACTTCCGCTCGATCATGATTTTTTCCTCTCTGCCGGCTGCGCCCGCCGCTTTTCTTGCTGTTTTTCTTTCTGCGGTGGTATTTCTTCAGCCTCTTCCAGCACCACTTCCACATGCGTGCGCTTCATTTCCCTGCCATAAAACCTGCCATAATGCATCTGTTTTGCCGCCCGGTTCGCGCAGATATGCCTGATCACCAGATGCTCGCCAAGCCCCTGCGACTGGGCATTTGCCGCTGCAGTCTCGAGCAGCCTGCCGATCTCCCGGGCAGCGTTCACCGGGTATGCCCCCGGCCCGACCTTTGCCTTGTGCCCCCTGTCCTTGTGAAACCGCCGCAACGGCAGCGGCTTCTCCAGGTGGGCAATCTGCCGAAGCATCTCCTGCGCTTTGGCAACCTCTTTTCCGCGGAGCTGCGCGCAGATCTCAAATGCCATCTTGGATGATATGGGCAGGCTGGCTCCCTTTGCTTTCGCCATGTGCTCGTTCCATGCAGTAAATGCGTACTTGTTCATCTTTATTTCACCGAGATGCTGGCGCTCGAGCGCGTTGCCCCTATTCCCGGCGCCGAATGCTTGACCGGATGCCTGGTAAGGACAAACTCGCCAAGGCGGTGCCCGATCATCTCTTCTGTTATTGCCACAATATCATACCGGTTTCCCCGGTATACCATCAGGGTGGCTCCGACCATAATGGGGAGGATCACCATGTCGCGGCACTGCGTCTTGATCTTGCTCTTGCCTGCTTTCACTGCCTGCATAAGCTTCCGCTCTGCATCAGTCCATCCGCGCAGCAGGCTTCTCCGCGCCCGTGCAGGAAGCAGCTGGTAGACCTCCTTTTCATTCATTGCGCGAAGCTCTTCCACAGTCTTTCCCCGGTAAGTGAATTCCTTTCGTGCCATTTACTTCCTTCCCGTCCGCCGAGGCGCAATCATGCCCACCTTTCTTCCCGGAGGCGCATCGCGCGGCGACTGCGTCGGCCTGCCCTTGTGCGATGACTTCTTTCCGCCAAATGGATGGTCAACTGCATTCATGGATACCCCGCTCACCCGCGGATAGAGCTTGTTCTTCTTGTGCATCTCATGGAATGCTGTCCCTGCCTTCATGAGCGGCTTCTCTGTTCTTCCTCCGCCGGCAACAACACCAATCGTTGCCCGGCATGCGGGCAAAAACTCCCGCACCTTTTTGGAGGGCAGCATCACGCTCACCGTACCCTGGCTTTTTGCCACTATCTTTGCAAATGTCCCTGATGCGCGGACAAATTTCCCGCCGTCTCCCGGTATGCTTTCAATGTTGAAGATGAGCGTGGTTTCAGGAATGTCCGCCAGCGGCAGCGTATTGCCGTTGTTCTGGGTTGCGGCGCTTCCTACCATGACCGTATCCCCTACTTTCAGCCCTTCTGAGGCGATGCCCAGCCCCTCTTCCCCATGCGCATAGGCAATCCTGGCAAGTGGGCTGCTGTGCCCCTGGGAATGGACAAACTCAGTGATAGTTCCGGTAACTGTTTCTTCACGGGGGGCAGGATGCGCAGCTATCCCCGCATACCTAAAGCTCGGTGCCCGGTATCTCGGCCCCCCTCTTCCCCGTGCCTGCTGAATGAGGTTTTTTCCCATGCATTCACCTTATAATAATCCTAAATTCGTCGCAATATCGATTGCCGGCGTTTCCGGCGCAAACGTGACATATGCCCGCTTCTCCCCTTTCTTATGGATGTATGTGTTCACCCGCTCCACTTTCGCCTTGAACACCTGCTCCATTGCCTGCTTGATGTCCTGCTTGTTCGCCCGCATATTCACCGCAAATATCAGGGTATTCTGCGTCTCCATCAGCCGGATGGATTTTTCCGTGGACAGCGGGTGCTTGATGACAGCGCTGGTGTCGATGCTCATAGGAACAGCCGTTTCTCCTCCATCTTCTTGAGCGCGTGCTCAGTGAAGAGCGTCGCTCGCCCCGGGACAGCCCCTGGCGCAAGCAGCTCTGCAGTGATGTCAGCAACCGGGACAGAGTCCACTCCAGGGATGTTTCTGGCAGCACGCAGTAAATCACAGTGCTCGCCCGCAACTAAAAGAATGCTCTTCCTCTGCTTATATCTCCTCCCCCTGCGCTTTCCCTTGCCTGCGCGTATCTTGGTTACGCTTCCCCGCGCCAGCTCGTCAGAGAATCCCAGGGCTTCCAGCGCATCCATGACTTCCTGTGTTTTTTTCATCCCTTCAAACTGGGTGTCTAATGCGAATGGGTATTCTTTCGGCACCCGATGCCCCCGCCGCATGACCTCTTCCCGGGCAATGGTTGCGCTCAGCGCCGACCGGATCGCCTTTTTCTCTTCTTTGCTGTTTATCCCCTGAAGCCAGACCTTGCTCGATTTCGGCGGATGCGCCCGTCTTCCCCCCACCATCCCTGGCGCGACAGCACCCCTCCAGTTCCATCTGCTGCCCTTTCCCGAGAGGATCTTGCGCGGAACCCTGCTGATGCCCAGGCCATAGCTTCCCTTGTAATCTCTCCTTCTCCTGGACAGCTTTGCTGATGCGCGCTTGCCTGCTTCCGGATGTGATCC
Organism: Candidatus Woesearchaeota archaeon; assembly: GCA_016203335.1. GTDB lineage: Archaea > Nanobdellota > Nanobdellia > Woesearchaeales > JACQNA01 > JACQNA01. The sequence continues at coordinate 29,303 of JACQNA010000070.1, read as the reverse complement.
GCGCTGCTGGCGCGCTGCAGCCTGCTCGCTCAGGACAGCGCGCTGGATGATGTCCCTGCGCACTTCCTCGCCGAATTGCAAAGGAAGTTCAATCTTCTTCCCTTCGCTTTTTTGGATGGTATAAACAGGTATCTTCATGTGCTGATATATCCAATGCTTGGAGCCTCCTGGGGAATGAGTGTATCTGGCCGCAGCGCATCAGTCAGCTTTACCAGCCGCTTCGGCGCTCCTGCAGTTGATCCCTTGAGCAGGATGCAGGGGTTCTTCACTACTCCATATCCCCGGAATCCTGCCTTTGCATTGACATCCTCTGGCTTCGCCAGCCGGACAATCCACTTGTTCAGCTCAGTGCGCAGATGGTACCCCATCTTTCCCGGCATGGGGATGGTAAACTCAACCCGCTTCGGCGTCCACGATCCCATGTTTGCATTTCCCCGCTTCTTTTTTTCTGCCTTGTGTTGCATGATTTTTACTCCATATCGCTTGACCGTGCCCTGGAACCCCTTTCCCTTGGTGATCGCATGGACATCAACCTGCCGCCCTTCCCGAAGAACATCTTCCGGGCGTATCTCTTTGCCGAGCATATCCTGCGCATACTTTATTTTCTCCTGAAGGGAGCCTCCAAGCCGGAGCTCAAATACATCTGGCTTTTTCTTCACGCTGGTCAGCTTCGGCTGCGTGTGCACCAGCAGCCGCACATCATCATACGCCGGCGCTTCCCCCTGCCCCTTTGCCTTGGGAATGGATATGGTGCGCGCAAGCTCCTTGTCCAATGATGCGGCAAACGCCTGCCCGACCGGCAGGGCATTCCTGAAGAAAACGAGAGCAGCAACCTTAATTGGTGGGCACTCAATGATCGTGACCGGCATGAAGATGTCCTCACCCCTGGTGAGCGAGAACTTGCGGTTGTCCACCGCCATGACATGCGTCATGCCGACCTTATATCCGGCGAATCCCAGCGGACGCGCTTCGGAAACAGGAGCCCACGATCTAATCCTGACTTGTTTGGCCCGCTTCCTGGGCCAATACTGCAAACTTCCCCGTCGAGGGCTTCTGACCTGTGGCATGAGTTATGGTGGTTGCGAAAATACACCTCTGGTGTTTGTTGATACCGATAGCTTTCCGATGGCTTGCTCAAAGCCTTGCGAAAGCCCTGCCTTGAGAATGACAAGTCACCTTGTACTGAAAAAGCTCTCTTCTCAGGCTCGGTGGTGTACGAAACCACGGTACACTCGGCTGAGGATTGGGAAGGCGTTTATAAATGTTATGGTTATCTCCGCCGAAACAGCTTCTCCACAATATCCTTGGTATAAAGGATAGCAGCTTCCGCTTGCCCCTTGCTGGGCAGGAACAGCTCCTGTTTCTTGTGGACAGAAAACACGCGCATGGCGTTGAGCAGATGGATCTGCTCAGTGACTCCAGGATCAAACGCCACCTGTTTCTCCTTGAGCTTCGCAATGAGCTTGCCCAGGCCAATGCCCGGCTGCGTTTCCAGGATGTCCTGTTTTGTTACCTCATAATACTTCCGGTGCAGCGCAATCTCCAGCACCCTGCCGCATAATATCATGGCTGAGCGGTAACATGCATGCTGAAAGCACCGGTCAGCCTCTCCAAAATCCGCCAATACCTCTTCCCTGATATCTGCAGGGATGCCTGTTGCCTGATGCTGCTCCGGCACCTGCGCAGCAAGCTGATCGAGAATAGCATAACATTCTTCCCACTGATCCCGCTCCATGCACTGCCTAAGGGATGATGCCTGCACACCCATTCCCTTTTGCCCCATCTTGAGGAGAATGCCCTCTATCTCCTGCTTCTGCTGGTGCAGCTTGTGCATGCCAAATGCATAGCTCGGGGTGATGCGGGAATATACTATTCCTTTTGCCTCCCACTGGCGGATAATTTCCTTGATTCGCTCAATCTGCTTTCTCACGCTTTCCCCTCTTCTTTGCTCCTGCCTGCGCCTTTCTCCGGGCATAGCTTACTGGATTCCTGATGCGCTCGCAGAGATTGTCTGGCGTGCAGATATGCAGGTCAATATACTGGCCCCTGCAGTTCGGCGGCAGTATCCGCTCCTTCTTCTGCCGGAAATAGCGCAGGTGCCCGACAAGGTAATTCTCCCGCAGCGGCTCCTCATTCCTCTTGTTCCACTCCCGCACAACCTGCTCTGTCTGGTCTGGTGTGTACCCCGTCTTTCCCAGAAAGTTGAGGAGCATGAACAAAAACCTTTTTTTTCCGTCTTTCATCCCCTGCAGCCCGAGCTTCATGCAGGGCGGAAACAGTCCCTCAGGAACAGCATCCGTAATCTCCGCATATACCCTTTTTTCCTCCCGCTCCGGCTGCTTCATGCTGAAATCCAGTGCCTGGAGCAGGAGCTGCCTGGCTTCTCCAGGATGAGGATTATCCAGGAATCCAAAGCTCGAGAATATGACTGGCGGCTTCGCCCTCTCGCGCTCAAATGCCATGACCTCATTCGGATTGATAGGCAATGACACCAGCCCGGATTTCTCATTGAGGCAATACGGCATCCGGTACAGATGCCGCGACGCCAGCAGGATGGTGTCAATCTCAACTATCTGGTAGGGGTCAAGCTCCCCATCCTTTACCAGTCCCTCAAACTCCTTGCCGCTTGCCTCGATGACCGCGGCAATCCCCTCGCGCAGCATTTCCCGCTGCAATGATTTCCTGATGAACTCCTTGAGATAATACGCGATCTTTCTCGGCCCTTCGGGGAACAGCCGCGCGACCTGCTCTCCGTTCACCTCTGCAGGAAACGACTCAAAGGGCACCCCGATATGGAACCCCTTGTTGCCGGAGAATTTGCATGACACTCCCCTGATATTGTGGTATTGGAGTGCAGCGATCAGCAGGTGGCTGCAGAGCTTGCTGTACGCGAAAATCGGGCAGTCAATATCCAGCACCAAATCCCATCCTCTGCGCAGGCTGTCCAGCGCCTCCCGCTTCATCAGCGGGCTGACCCGGAGCGGATCACTCCACCGCTCTTCCGAAACATGGAACGAGGTCGCTCCCTGCTTTACCCACTCGATAATGTCCTTCGGGTATTTGATGATATCCGGCCGCTTCCCAAATCCCTGCTCCCCGAACTTGATGGCAACCTCCCTGCCCTGCGCGTGCGCGACAATCGCCCGCTGCACATCGCTTCTCGAATAATGGCGGAACAGCGCTTCATCCATGATGGCAAGAATGATTTTCGGCTATATATGGTTTGTTGTTTTCCTGCGCAGACTCGGCTCTGTAGAAAACGTGGGTGAGCATCAGTATGCGAAGGTCTATCTCGTGACTTCTGAGCGGCAGGCAGGGGGACGCCCCACAATCTTTTTCAAAAGCTTGACCAAAAGAGGTGCGGCGCAAGGCCGCACTATCGCGGCCCGCAGTCAGTCTGTACTGCCGCGAAAGGGGCTTCATGCCCCTTCTTGCCTGCCAGCTGGGCGTAACCAGCTGCGGGGATGCCTGCCTTCACGTTGCAGAATCACGACCTGAGCCGATGCTCACCCAAGCGTAGCGAGATTTTCTACAGAGCCCGCAAACTCGTAACATTTTTATAGATACGCCCACCCCTTTTTCTTATGAGCCAATTTAAGATAGTACTTCTGCTGGGCGCATTGACCGGACTGCTCCTCTTAGTCGGCTACCTCATTGGCGGCCAGGGCGGATTGTTCATCGGGTTAGTGTTCTCGCTCGGCATGAACCTCTTCAGCTATTTTTTCTCGCATAAGCTGGTGCTTGCCCTCTATCGGGCAAAGCCTGCTGATCCAAAACAGTACGCGCATCTCCATGCGATGGTTGCGGACCTGAGCAAAGCAGCAGGCATTCCAAAGCCAAAGCTGTACATCATCCCCGCTTCCCACGCCAATGCGTTCGCGACAGGCAGAAATCCGCAGCATGCGGTTGTTGCAGTGACCGAAGGGATACTCAAGATACTGGACAAGGACGAGCTGAAAGGGGTGCTTGCCCATGAGCTCTCCCACGTCAGGAACAGGGACATTCTCATCGCCACTATTGCAGCGACGATTGCCGGCGTGATATCCTACATCGCCATGCTCGCCCGCTGGAGCGCACTATTCGGCTTTGGCGGAAGGGACAGGGACAATAACATCATCGAGCTGCTGGTCCTTGCCATCCTCACCCCCCTCATCGCCATACTGATCCAGCTTGCCATCTCCCGCAGCAGGGAGTATCTTGCAGACGAATCAGGGGCAAGGCTGATGCAGACAGGAAAGCCGCTCGCCTCTGCCCTGCAGAAGCTGGAGAAGTCAACAGCGCACAACCCCCTTCCCTTCATGGGCGCAACAGAATCAACAGCCCATCTCTTCATCACCAATCCCTTCAGGGGAGGGGCATGGGTGCATCTCTTCCTCACGCATCCGCCGACCAAGAAGCGGGTGGAGCGGCTGGAAGGGATGAGGTTTTAATACAGTTATAATTTTGTTCTGTCTAACTTCAATTGGTCTACATGCTCCAGTCTACCGACAACCGACTTCGGCAAGAGCATCGTGCCGGGATTGAGCACCGCATTCGCCCCGATCCTGCTCCCGTCACCGACGAGCGATCCGAATTTGAATGAACCAGTATTGATTATCTTCCCGTCTATCAGGGCGCCAATCATCTTTTCCTGGCCTTCCTTTTCATTCAACTGATTTGCCAGCACCGCGCCAGCCTCGATATTGACATCAGACCCGACGATTGAATCGCCGATATAATTCAGATGGGCAACCTTTGTCCTCCCAAAAATAAAGCTCGACTTCACCTCGCAATTCGGCCCAATAACAACATCGTCGCCAAGAAAAACACCGCCCCGCAAATATGAGCCGGCTCCAACAAAGCAGCCTTTACCAATAATGAGCGGGCCCTTCAAAACAGCATACTGCTCAACGACGGCATCTTTATGGATTGCGACATCATTAATAATCTTAAACGAGCTATCAAGCGTATCTATGATTTTCCTGATAATCTCTTCGCTGCTGTTTGTCGCCGCCCATGGATACTCATAGCTCGCAGGGATGGCTGTAAAGCAATCCTTAACATAATTACGTATCTTCATACTCCCTCTCCACCACATCCCTGATTGCGGCAGCCTTCTTCTCTCCTATCTTCTCCACCTGCTCGAGCTCTTCCGCAGAGGCGTTGATAATCCCCTTCACTGTCTTGAACTGCCGTAGCAATGGTTTTGCCAGGCTCATGCCGATCCCCGGCAGCGCAGAGATCAGATACTCCTGCTGCTCTTTCAGGCTCATTACTTTCTTCTCTGCGTGCGGAGTGAATGTTTCCTTCCGCTCCTCCTGCTCCCGCTTGGCAATCGCCAGGAGAAAGGCAGCGCTCTCCTTCTGGTTGCTCGTGTATACCAAGGGAATCTGGTAAGACACTGCAATCGTCGCAATCATCCCCCGGATAGCATTGGGATGCACGTTCCGCAGGGAATACCAGTCCTCCTCGCCCTCAATCATCACCACGGGAATCTGGTACTGTGCTTTCATCTCCTTGAGCTGCTGCAGCAGCCTGCCGTCCACAATCGAATCAACAAAATCGCTCCTGCTCTTGTACTCAACAGCAACCCGGCTGCTCAGCACATAATCCGCGCAGGAGAGCTGCTCCAGCTTCAGGTCTACCCCGAGGCTTAGCAATTCCTTAATCACTCCCGATGCCTTTTCCCGATGGTCAGCGAAGATCAGCACATCCTTCCCGGCAAACTCCTGCAGGGAGCGCTCCTTCCGCAGCAGCGGCGCATGCTCTTTCAGTTTCCGGAGGTGCATATACATCTTCTTCTCTTTATGATGCGCGCTCCATTTATGCCCCTCGTCCCTGGTCTTGCTTGCGCTGAGGATAATAACTCTCCCCTTCTCCAGCCTTCCAGTCCTTCCCCGCCGCTGTATCGAGCGGATGGCAGAAGGAACTGGCTCATAGAATACCACCAGCTCAACGCTCGGGATGTCCAATCCCTCCTCGCCGACAGCAGTCGCAACCAAAATATTGAACGCTCCGTCGCGGAACTCCTGCAGCCGGGCAAGCTGCTCCTTCTGGCTTAATCCAGTATCCATTTTCTTGAGCTGCCCGACAAAGAGCTTTGCCTGCACTCCGGCAATAGCGTTCAGCGCCCGCTCAATCACCACTGCAGAATCCCGGTACTGGCTGAAGACAATCATCTTTGCCCCTGCTTTCATCTCCTCTTCCACGATCTGGCGGAGCCGCTCGAGTTTCGGGTGCTCGATCCCCTGCTCCTGCAGCCTGCTCGCAAGTATCCACGCGGAGCGAAAATGAGGGTCGCTCACCACATTCTTCACTGCTTTTGTCTTGGTGGAAACCGACTGCCCTTTCAGGCGCTCAAAATACCGGAGCAATGCCGTTATCCCCTGGGTTTCGAGCAGGTCTGATCCATGCTCCAGCTTGAGCACCTCGGCAAGCACTGAGAGCTCGGTAAACACCACAAAATCCCTTTCCCCTTTCGCAATCTGCACCTGCAGCTGGCCCTGCAGCATCATCAGGTCTTTCTTGCGTATCATGCTTAAGTCAGTGCGCTTCAGCGCCCCCCACTGCTTTAGCCTCTGCAGCCGCTCGGCAAGCGCCTCATCCAGCACTTTCTTGATCTGGAGGAACTCGGCAGGCAGCTCAACAGTCACCCACTGCACATCAATATCCTGGACATAGGGCTTGACATCAGGATCATCATGCGTGCGCACCTCAATATGCTCAACCAAAAGGTTCTGCATGACCTCTTTGATCGTCTCGAGCTCAGCGCCGGGAGAGGCAGTTATCCCGAGGATGCGGGGAAACCTCGCCTGCTGCTCATACTGCTTGGCGATGAACGCATACGCGTAATTGCCTACTGCACGATGCGCCTCGTCAAATATCATGAGAGAAACATCCTCCAGGCTGATTCTGCGGCTGATCATGTCGTTCTCCATGCCCTGAGGGGTTGAGAAGATGAGCTGCGTGCGCTTCCAGAGCGCTTCCCGCTGCTCCGGCGCCACCATGCCGGTGAATACTGCAAATTTCTCCTCAGGCAGATCCAGGTGCTGCAGGAAATAATGCAGGTGCTGCTCAACGAGCGGCTTTGTCGGCCCAAGAAACACGATCTTGCTGTTCGGGAACCGCGCCAGCCGCTGGCAGGCAAGCAGCAGCGCAATCGCCGTTTTCCCCAGTCCGGTCGGCAGCACCACTAATGTGTTTTTCTCTGATGCCGCCCCAAGAATGGTCTCCTGATACAGCCGGGGAACAAAATCCTTGAGCATACCAACGGGAAGGGAATGTCAGTATAAATAGATTTGTAACCAAATATATTATACCCACTTCCTTTCATGCGCATAATAGCTGCCGTACAGCCCGAGAATAAACAATATCAGGATCACCCATCCGTTCCCGTACCTCGTGATCCACGCGCCGAACAAATATCCGATGAGAAATCCGATCACCACGATAAATGTCGGAAAGTGGAATCCGCCCTGGTTATAGTACCATACCCTGCCGACAAACACCCCTATCCAGAATATCACAATATAGCTGATGACCGCGCTCCCGGATGTCAGCGCCAGAATAAACCCGGCAACCAATAATGCAAGAAACAGGTACTCGATCCAGTTGTAGAGCAGGTTCATGTTCCCTTCCACCAGTCTTTTTCAAGGAAGATATAATAAAGCAGCCAGATGATAAACCCGATAATCAGCGCAAAGACATAGGAGAATACCCCTAGCAGCACCAGGATAAGGTAGCTTGCCAGGGTTCCTGCGATAAACACATACCAATTCCTGCTGGCAAAGAACAGGTTTGCTCCCGGCAGCGGCGGAATCGGCAGCAGCGAATACACCGCCAGCGCCATATTGAGCAGGAAGAGCTTGTCAACAAGCGCAGCATTCAGCGGCAGCCAGGAAACATAGATAGCAAGCGTCTTGAAGAATCCCCCGAACAGGACATTGGCGATAGGTCCGGCAAGCCCAATCATGCCGAGCGCCCACATGTTCACCCCATAGCGGAAATACCCCAAGCGATGCGCCGTCAGGTGGTAAATCACAATGCCGCCCGGGGCAAGAAACCAGATATTGCCCCTGCTCACTAATATCAGCACCAGCCCAAGGATTAGCCCGTATGTCCACACGCGAAACTCGACAGTAAATCCCGCAGAAAGCCCGGCTATCTTGTGCCCGGTCTGCTGGACAAGCAGCGAGAGCCCGACCATCAGCAGTGCAACAGCCAGGTTCCGCAGCCCAATCGCAGCATCAAACGACTCATACCCCCATTCCTTGAATGACACGATAAAGCCGATGATGATGGTTGCGATGACCAGCCCTTTTATCTCTTCAGGGGAGAAGCGGTAATACCTCCTGATCTTGTCCTTCAGGTCAAACCAGCTCATACAGGAATCCCTGGTTTTCTGCTTTTTAAACCTTTACCTTTTGAATGCCTGTATCCGCTCCACGATATCAGCAACATGCCCCGCTCCTACCACTGCAAGGATGCTTTGGTGCGGGTAGCGCTCCATCAGGCGGCAAAGCCGGTGCGCCATCACTGCATTCCGCTCAGTAATCAGGATCCGGTACAGGTTTGGATAGCGATGGTGCACATCCTCCAGGATGCGGGCAATCGCCTGCTCTGAGGGAACGCGGTGCAGCGTAATCTGGTACTTCCGCAGGATCTGCTTCCCGCGGAATGGGGAAAGCACCACATCAGCAAACAGCCTCCAGCGCTCCTTCCAGCTGAATCCGCGCGATATCTTCCGCAGGGTAACCGTAATATCCTGGTCAATGAGGAAAAGGGGTATCTTCTGCTCCCGGGCAAGCTGCACCGCAGCAAGCATCTCTGCCCCAGGAGAAATCCCGACAATCTGCCCGAGCCGCTTCTCTGCCCATGCACCAATCAGCGCAAACAGGAATCCCTTGATTCCCACCTGCCTGATATCCCTGATGCGCAGCTTCTGCCTCCCGCCGAGCAGCCCGGCGAGCCTTCCGCTGTCCAGCTCAAGCGCAAGTGCAGCTGGTTGCAGTGCTGCAACAGCACGTTCCACCTCCTGCACACTCTCCCGGGCAATATGCGATGTTCCGATGATATGCAAATTTCGGTAGATCATTGAGATTCTCATATAGCCTACCTATAAAAAAGTACCTACAAACCCGGGGTTGGTGCGAAAATCGGTGCTTATGCGTGTCTGCCCATTGGCAGAGCTCCGCAGGATGATGGTATACGACCTGAGCGAAGCGAAGTGGAGAGGCATGCTCAGGCTCCGCATACGCACGAATAAGAGTTTCGCACCAACCCCTGCAAACCTTCTGTATGATATATACTTCTCCGTTCCACAAACTTTAAATAGTGCACCAGCGTTATGAGCGCCAAATCAGCCTATTGCGGAGGAACTGCCATGCTCAAAATGAAGCGCTTAACAGAAACGTACGACATGAAAGTATTTACAGACAGCGGTGACTATTTTGGTGATGTGGAGGAGTCCATTCTCACCACCAACAAGATTTTCGGCTGGCGGGTGAGGGCAACCAAGAATTCCTTCCTGAACAAGGTGCTCGGCAGCGCAAAAGGCGTCATTGTCCCGCACCAGCTCGTCAAGTCCATCGGCGACATCATGATCATCAGCAAGGCAGCAGTCCCCTCTTATAGCGGTGAGGACGAAGAAGAGAAAAAATAAGAGAGACCATGAAGCTCAATTACGAGAAACTGATGCAGGGCCTTGATTTCTCCACCTTTGTGCTGGCTAAATACCCGGGCAGAGCCATCACCCTTGCTGAAGAAGAGCAGATGGGTGTGGAATTCATCATCCCCAATTAGCCTCTGGCACCCCTCTCCCCCTTCCTCCTTTCCCCTTCAATCTCCAGAAAATCATAACCTTTTTCAATGGGGCATAGTATCTCGCTGACTGGTAATCCATGCAATCAGCCAAACTCATACGCCTTTTTGAGGCAGCTCGGGGGGTTGAGCCGCACCGGAAGGGGCAGTGTATCCCTGATCAGTGCGAAACCATAGGCGGCAGCAAAGGCGCAGCATGCTGCAAGCTCGGCTTTGTTTGCCCTATGCTCAGCAATGCCAGCTGCAGGGTATACTCTTTCAGGCCACCGAATTGCCGGGTCTTTCCAAGGACGCGCAAAGACCTGCAGCTGGTCAAAAACTGCGGATTTTACTGGTAACATGCAACTCAAGCTTATCATCAATCCACGGGCAGGCAATGGCAATGGCCGCAAGCTCCTGCCGAAAATCCTCTCCTGCTTGAAAGGCCATGACATCTCCGCTTACTTCACCAAACGCCATGGTGATGCGATTCATGCAGCACGCGCTGCGGCAGGAAAGTATGACCTGGTCATTGCCGTTGGAGGGGACGGCACCATCAACCAGGTGATGAGTGCCCTGGTGAACACGCCAACGCCGCTCGGCGTCATCCCGATAGGCACTACCAATGTCTTTGCGCGGGAATTCCGGATTCCGCGCGACATCGCCAAATCCTGCAGGATAATCACGCAGATGCATATGCGGCGTTTTGATGTCGGCGCCGCCAATCACCATTATTTTCTCATGTGGGCAGGCATCGGCCTGGATGCGAGCGTCCTCCATGAAACGCCGCAGCTGCTGAAGCAGATTCTGGGCATCGGAGCATATCCGCTTGCCGCGCTCAAGAAGCTCATTGCCTACCGCTCCCGCCCTATGCGCGTCCACGTCAACGGAAGATCCTACACCAGCTATTTCACCATAATCAGCAACATCCGGAATTACGGCGGCTTTCTGCAGTTCTCGCCGGAAGCTGACCCGCACGACGGCCTGCTGGACGTCTGCATGTTCCCTAATAAACTCCAGTTCTTTGGCGTGCTGAAATCAGTGGTCGAGCTCAAGGCAGGAATCAGGCGCCTGCACACCCTAAAGGCGACGCATATCCGCATCACAGCTCCAACAGGCATCCTCATACACACTGATGCAGAAATCCTGGGCACCACTCCGCTCACGATTAGCGTGCTTCCGCAGGCGCTCTCGGTTATTGTTCCCTAGATGCGCCAAGATGCTGTGCAATCTCCCTCTCCTGCAGCGCAGGCACCATCACGAAGAGCGAGAGCAGCCCCTGCCGGAGCGAGTGCTCATCGGCAATCTGCTGGTGCAGCCGCGGATTGAGCGCCCATTTCTCTTCCGCGCTCCAGGGATTGACAAAATAGAGCGTGAGCGAGTGGTACTGCACCAGCACGCTCCAGTTTTGGACAACAGCATCGACATTCTTCTCCGTGTTAAATGTAACGACAATAAGATGCTCCTCCTTCCCGCGGCGCAGCAGCATCTCCATCTGCGCCAGGTCAGGGATGCTCAGGACACGCACCTCTTTGTGGGAATACCTGATGCTGATCCCTTCGCCCCCCTCAGTAATATCCATAATCTCCCGCTGTATCACATCCCTGTTGCGGAAGAACCGCACTGCCCATTCCTGGAGAAACGCATGCGCCTCAGGCATACTAACTATGCGCAAGCGGGCTCTATATAAATTTTATCTCCGCGACGGCTCTGGAGAAAATAAAGGGTAGCGCCATTTTGTGAGCGATGCCGCATTTCCAATGGCATGGCGGAAGGGGTCGCTCCCTTCGGGAAGGGGCTGCCCTTCGCCTGCATCAGCACGGAGCGAACCGGCGCTGCCCCGAACGAAGTGAGATTTTCTACAGAGCCCTCCGCGACCAGAAACAAAACCACAACATTTTTATACCTGCCTTCCCCGGTCCAAAAGAAAAAGAGGCGGTATGGTAAGCTCTATTGACGGCATCATTCAGATTGCGGTAATTTTCTTGTCCGTTGTCGCTGGCGGCACCGCTCTTTCCCTCTTTCGCACATCGCACAAGGTATCCTACCTCAAGCCCTGGCGCCCGCTGATCATTGGCCTGGTCCTCTTTGCAGTGGAAGAGGTCCTCGGCGCGCTGGCAGCATTCAGCATCTATCGGAGCCCATTCCTCACGCATGTCATTCCCTCAGCCATCCTCCTCATCCTCATGTATGCATTATTCCTCCAGATCATCGAGGCGCAGAAATGGCGAATGTAGTAACCACCTGGTATATCGGGCAGAGCCTGGGCATTGCCGCTCCCTATTATAATCTCGCCCTGGTCATTGTCGTCCTCCTGCTTTTCTGGAAGCTGTTCAGGATTCCCACCAAGCTCTACAAGCTCCCCTGGAAGTTCCTCTGTGCTGGAGTCCTTGTCTTTGTCGTTGAGGAGATCATAGTGATTGCAGGCCTCCTCACCGAGGAGACGCATTTCGTCTTTGGCTTTTTTGAGATGGCAATTATCCTGTTATTCATCTACATGCTCCTGCTCCAGAGAGAATACATTAAGCATACCACCTAATCCATACTATGAACAACCGCGCAATATCACCCCTGGTCGCAACGATTCTGTTGTTAGCATTTGCCATTGCCTTGGGAAGCGTAGTCATGGCCTGGGGAAAGGGGCTGATTGAGAAGGCAGGGACAGCAGAGCAGCCCTCTCAGGATGCCGATACTGCATTCTCCCTGCTGCAGAAATGCGTGGATGCCAAAGCCATCACCCCGCAGGAATCAGGGGAGATCGCGACGCTCTTCTGCAGACCGTAGATGGTATGCCTCTATCACATCAAACTTCTCTTGTATGAGCCCTTTCTGGGCCAATGAGCTATGGATGCGGTTAAAAAACGTATAGCGCGGCTTGAGTGAGAATTCCCGGAATGCCAAGACCTCAAAATACGCTTTTGCGCGTTGTCTCAGCCGCTCCTTGTTGAGATAGCCATTATCCTTATTTGACAGTATCAGCCAGAAATCATGCGGCAATGCCTCAATCTGCTTCTCCTCCTTGACTGGATATATCCCTTTTGCTTCCAGGCATCCAAAAACATCCCGCTCAGCGAAGCATTCCGGCTGATAGTAATAAGAGAAAGGCAGGCTCTCATAATCATCAATAACAAGGATGGGCTCCCCTTGCTCATTGGCTCGGACATATCCGCTTATCTCCCTCCAGGGGTCTTTGCTGATAGTGTTTGCCTGATTATATACAAGGAGAACGCTGAGAAGAAGTATCGATGATACAACAATAATCCGTGTTGCCATTTTCATGCGCAGTAACGGCAGAGAAATCAGGATATAGAACGGAAGGGAAGATATCATCACATACTTGACGGTAAAGATTGGGGTAACCAGCACCGAGAAGATAAACGAAGCAAAGATGGGCGCAATTGCCCATACCGCAAGAAGCAGCATCTCCCTATGTAATCCACTCTTCCTGCTTTGCCGTATCAGGATACCCGCCAAAGCCAAACATACCAGCACGAGGATCAGCCCCAGGATGGAAAATATCTCTCCGGCAGGAAATGCATACAGGGCGTAAGACAGTGTAAACAATGTTGGTTTTGGTATCCAGGTGTACAGCCCCATTGCCACGAGACCCGGCAGCGCAAGAATCCAGGGAATATAGAGCGCCAGCATTACCCCCTGCATCCAAGCCCACCTTTTCATGGGCAATCGATAGGCATAGCGCATCGCCATATAGTGCGCGTTTTGCACCAGGACAATAAACACCGCATACGCATGCGAGTAGAGGAGGAGCAGGCTGCATATGAGATACAGAATAGCGTTTCTGAGCTTCCGCTCCCGATAGAATTGAACATAGAAATACATAGAGGACAGCGTGAGGAGAAGCAGGAGAGTATATGTTCTTGCTTCCTGAGAATAATATACCTGAAGCGGTGAAACCGCCATGAACAACGCTGCGAATATCCCGATTCTTTTATCATAGAGCAGGGAGCCGAACAAAAACATCGCGTATATGCCCGCTACCCCGAACATAACCGACAAAAGCCGGATAGCATACTCGCTGATGCCAAAGAGGGCAGCCCATTCATGCGCAATAAGATAATACAGCGGCGGAGAGTACTCTTTGAGCATCAGAATCTCCATTACTGATTGCCTTGCGAGATGTATCGAGAATGCCTCATCAAACCAAATGCTTTGCGAATCGAGATGATACATCCTCAGCAGAAATCCCCCGAACAGGATCAATGTCAAGAAGCTGTACACCGCCTTATTTTTGTTCATATGAAAAATCACCCGCCGCTTACGCTGCATCACCTTCCCCCTGCTGCTCTGCCCGCACCCGCTTCTTCTTCGCCCGGTAATAGCATGTCCAGATCGTGCGGTCATCCCGGTTCATCATCACCGCAATCTCATGATAGGTGAAATGCAGCTCATCCTTGAGGTACTCTGATATTGCTTCCAGGACACTGAGTGTTCGGTCAGTGAATATGTGCGAGGGGATTTTTACCCGTGCATATCTCTGCTCAGGCAGGGCGTTCATCGCCGCTCACCCCGCTTCAAGGCAGCAAGCTTCCCGCTCAATTCTTTCTCGCGCGCAGCAAGCATCTCCCGCCGCTTTCTATACATCTCCCGAATAGTGGCAGTAGCACGTGCAAGTTCGTGCTCCAAGTCTCCATCCCCTCTGGCCGGCTGCTTTCTTTGCGCAGCCAGGATATCTGCCTCCAGCTGCATGCGCCGTACATTCTCCCGATGCACCTGCCGTGCAATCCCTGCCCGGAACCGGGCAACTCTCCGCTCTGCTTCCTGCCATGCATGCTCAACAGCATGAGTTTCTGCAGCCCGTTGCTGTGCTGCCCGCCGCTCCGCGCGAGATATCCTTATGCGCTCAAGCGCCGCTTTCCATGCAGGAATTCTCTCTTGCTGCAGCTCTGCAGCCTCTTCCGCAGCAAATGCAGCCCGCTCAGCCCGCATCTGCCTGCGCAATGCCTCACGCTCAGCGGCAATCTGCTGCTCCGCAGCATCCCGCTCCAGCCGTTCCTGCCTCATCTCTGCTGCTATCTGCGCAGCAACAGCATGCTCTTCCCGGGCAAGCTGCTCAGCCTCACGCTTCCGCTCGCGCGCCAGCCGCTCTTCTGGTGTCCGGTATAATCCAGCTTCATGCAGGATCTTGTGGACACCATCCCGCAACATCCAGTACAGCCATACTGTTCCGCCGATCCACATGACAACTGCAGCGCGCCGCGCCCATCGCAAGAGCGCAATACTCTCTCTTCCCGCCCTCTGGACAGCGCTGAGCATATGTCGGACAGCGACGATAATCTTGCTGATGCCGGCGCCAACAAGCTCTTCTCCCGCAGCAATTGCTGCAGCAATACGTTGCCTCACCAGCATATCCCTGCGCACCGCACGTGCACGGGCAAGCGCAGCCAGCCGCTTCTGGTAGATCTCCCGTGTCATATCCCGCTTCGTCTTCCGCAGCCCAATAGCATGGAGGAATGCTCTGGACAGGACACGCGTAATCACCCTCACACGTTCACGCGCAGAGAAGAGCGATGTCTTGATTTTGATGATAATTGCCCGCCACACTTTTCTCAGCATGCTCATGCGCCGCTCAATCGCAAGGCGCATCCGCATCCCCTGCCTCATCCGGTGCAGCCCTTCCCTTTGCTGAACAAGGATAATCTCCCTCCTCGTGCGGTAAATCCGGATGAGC
The DNA here is from genome assembly GCA_016203335.1 of Candidatus Woesearchaeota archaeon. GTDB lineage: Archaea > Nanobdellota > Nanobdellia > Woesearchaeales > JACQNA01 > JACQNA01. The sequence continues at coordinate 13,837 of JACQNA010000070.1, read as the reverse complement.
CCGAATAATGCGTTCAGCAGCGGCATCACCGCATGCCCGATCAGCCGCTCCATCTGCTGGACCGCAAGCAGCGTTTTTCGTACAGCTGTTATCTTTACCAGCCTGCCTTCAACAGCATCAAGCGCATGCGAGAATGAGCGCATAACCTCTGTAACCCACATAATCCGGCGCGGCGCAGCTCTTCTGAACACCCGCCGCCGGGCAGCCGGACTGATCACCAGCAGCTTGGCAAAGAACAGGAAACCAATCGTCAAGAGGAAGAAGACAATAATAGCGATGTATGCGTATATTGGAAGATTGCCGATGGCAACCCCGCTGTTCCGGATGGCAATCAGCTTGAGGTATGCCCATGTTCCTATGCTGATGCTCGCCAGCGGAAGGATGATCCAGCGCGAGAGCACACCATACCTGCGTGAATTCCTGATGCTCTTCCAGCTGCCGATAAGCCCGAGCAGCGCCATCACGATGAGCAGCAATGGCAGGATCGCCACCAGATTTTCAACAGAGACAATCACCGCGCAGTCGCTGGGGCAGCTGTACTCATTCTCATCCACATTGCAGAACCCATTGCCACAGCTGCACTGGGTGGGATCCGGCGCCTTGTTGGGGTCAACACGCTTGCCGACAAGCAGGTAATTGGCTTCTCCGCAGCTTGCCTGTAGCTGGACATACCTCAGGTTGCCCAGCAGCGGCTTGTCTGCGGTCCCCTGCACATCTTTGAGGATTTCATACGCAATCGTCCGCTCGATGATTTTTCTGGATACTGGATTGAAGAGCAGCTCAGTATGTGTGGTGTTAATCCCCCAATAGTTCTTGCAGGTGTTGTTGACAAACAGCTCACCAACGCTTTGTGCGCTTTCTACTGAAACAATCCCGTCGTTAGCCTCTCCCGGAGTAAACAGCTCGGCGCTGGATAGTTTCTTGATCCCCAGGTCAAGCTCGTACGGCCTGGTGCCTGCAATAACATAATACTCGATGCCCGGCACCTGGGGAATGCTCTTCCCCTCAATAAGCTGGTACACCCCTGAGCTCTGCGGGTCAAACAGCCGCGCTTCCTTTGACGATGATATGATGCCTACCACATCCCGGAGCAGCTCTGCCCCCGGGCTTCCCTTATTCGGTGTTCCGACCAGGATGATTTTCTTTACCTTGTCCACAAACCGGTATCTTCCGGGGTTCTTCTGGTTCTCATCATACGCATACCGGACCGCCTGCTGCGTTACCAATCCACCCATGGAATGCGCTGCGATGTAAATGTAATCATAATAGTCAGCATAGAGCTCCATCTGGTTGGCAAACTCCATGGCATTCTCCTCAATCCGCTTGGTTGTGGGATAGCCAAATGTCCATGCCTGCCAGGGCTGCTGTGTCGCTTCAATATCCTTGAGGATCTGATTGAATGTTTCCGGGCTGCTGCCCAGCCCATGCACCATGATCACTGCATCCTTGCTGCCGATTGGCGGCGTATAGACGTGCTTGAATACGGAGAACAGGCAGGTTTCGCATAACTCGCCGATAGCGGCGAAGTGGACATCATTTCCTTCTGCATACTTGGTGATATCATCAATCTCCGCCTGTACACGTGTCCGCTCCTTAATGACCTTCCCGCCGACATACGTCCAGTTGCCATCCTTCAGCGCGTAAATGCCGATTCCATCCTCGTTAATGCTATTATCCCTGATGTATGGCAGGGTAATCTTTACCGGCAGCCTCTTTCCGGTCTCGGTCAGCTTCAGGACCATCGGCGTTCCCATGATCTTGGCAAGTGGATTCCGAGAAGCGGGCTCAGCGCCCTTTGGCTGGCTCAGCCTCACGCCGATGCCGATTGCATCGTCACTGAACTCAACTGCATATTCGCCGCTCAGCACAGTTAGCGCTTCGGGAGTGAGCCTGCCCTGCACCTCGCTGATCTTAAACTGGAATTGGTCAGGGGTAAACAATTCCCGTTCCTCTGTCTGCTGCACCTCTCCGGGGCAGAGGAGCATTTCCTGCTCACGTATCTCCTCACGGAAGCAGCCGGATCCGCCGCAGCGCAATGCATGCACATCCAGGAAATTATTGGAAACCGCAAACACCAGCTCAAACTGGTCAGCGCAGGATACGCTAAATGGCTCGGCGAGTATAGCATACCCCTTGGGAACCTGCGCCTGCAGCTGATGCCCAGCATCCTTGGTAATGGTATAATCCTCTGCCACGCAAAGTGTGGTTTCCAGCTTAACCTGGGAAATGTCTATTGTTGTCTGCAGCGGCTTGCCGTCTGGCCCCCTTGGTATCCGCTCTGCGGGAATGCTGGCAACAGGAGGCAGCTCGCTGATCGGCACCAATGCCTCCTGCTGGAGCTGGGCAATCTCCTGGGGGGCAAGCTCCGGCGCAACTACCACATTCTCTGCTACCTCCTGCTCAACCGCAATCTCTGCTGGTTCCTCAAGCACCGGCGGCAACGGCTCTTCAGATATCGGCACCTCTTCCGCAACCTCTGCCGGCGCTTCCTCAGCCGGAGCCTCTGCTGGAGCAGCAGGGGCAGCAGGCGGGGCAGCAGGGGCGCCCCCACTGCATTGGCCGCAGTCAGCCTGGCAGGTATTGCAGGACTCGCCGCCACTGCAGGAGCCATCGCCGCAGAAAGGCACAGCGCGCACTATCAATGTCGTATTTGCCCGGATGCCGATGCTCCGGTAGGTGGTGTTTACCAGCACCTCAACCCTGCCGACACTGCTCATGTTAAACTGGTATCGGTACTGGCCCGTGCTGTTGGTCTGCGTATCGTTGGAGCCCAGCGAGCTGTTGCTTACCAGGTAATCCCACGTATTGTTGTAATACTGCCTGGTCCGGTTTACCTGCACGGTAAACACAACATTCCCTGCTTTTGAGCCGTTGCTGAAATCAATAGAGCCGAGCATGACCGCGGTCTCTCCGGCAAGGATAGTGTCCGCATACAGGGTAAGCGAGATATTCACCCCGGTAATATTGAGCCTAAAGAGGGCAAAGCCCGCATTGCCGACCGTGTCATTTGCGTAGATATACACATCCTGGTTGGCTGCTGCAGCCCAGCCCGAAGTATTCGTGAAATACGCTGTTGAGAAATTGCCTAAAGTGGCATTTGTCGTGCCGTTATCCCTGCTGTACCACGCAACAGACACTGCGCTGGAATCATTGATGGTGAAGTTCAGGAAGTCGCCGACAAAGACCTGGCTGCCGTTTGCAGGATTGACCAAGAATATTTGCGGCGCAGCGGTGTCGTCAATGACAAAGGACTGCGTAGCTGATTCGTACATCGTTCCGTTTGTATCGTTCACATAGAATTTCCACTGGACAATCTGGTTCGCACCCCCGCTGATGGTGTGGTTCTCCCGAAGCGTGTACTCCGTTCCCCCAACCTGCCGGGCGGAATAATTATACCAGTTATCGCTTGTGGAGTTCTTGAGGCTGAAGAGGTACATCGTGAGCTCGTCGCTGTCAGCCACCGTGGCGCTGAACTCCAGGTTATCATTTGCGCTCACGCGTGTTGCATTTTTCTGGATCACCAGGAATGCCGCCGCATAGTCGTCAACAACAAATGACTGCGTCGCAGACTCGTACATCGTTCCAGCGGTTTCATTCACGTAGAATTTCCATTGCACGCTCTGGCTTTTGTTGCTGCTGATGCTGTGGTTCTCCCGGAGCTGATACGAGGTTCTTCCGCTGATATTCACTGCCGAATAATTATACCACGCCTCATTGGTTGCGTTCTTGATGCTGAACATGTACATTGCCAGCCCATCCGGATCCTCTATGGTGGCATTAAATGCAATGGTGTCCCTCCTCCGCCAGAGGGTGGCATTCGTCCCTATCCTGGTGAATGACGCAGCGGTGTCAGCAACCACAAACGCATGGGTTGGCGACTCTGCCATGATGCCGCTGGAGTCATTGGCATAATATTTCCACTGCACAACCTCGGTATTTGTTGAGCTGATGCTGTGGTTTGTCCGGGCAGTAAACACCGTTCCGGATATGTTGACTGCCGTATAATTAAGCCAGCTACCTGAGCTGGAATTCCTCAGGGAGAAGATATAATACTCCAGGCGATCAGGATCAGTAAGGGTGATATTGAACATCCCGCGCTCATTCACCCGTATGCTGGTGAAATTTGTCCCGTTCTGGGAGAATGAGGTGTTGGTCCCCTCCACGGTAAATCCATATGCTCCGGAGGCGTACATTGTTCCTGCGCTGTCGTTCACATAGAACTGCCAGAGCACGGTCCCCAACCCGGAGGTAAGGGTGAAGTTCATGCTTATCGCTTTTGCCGCCACCTCCCTCTCCTTGCCGCTGATATTCTGCGCAGAATAATTGAACCACTCTCCGCTATCATTCTTTAGCGCAAAGATATACATCGCCAGCCCGTCAGCATCAGTTATACTCGCGTTAAAGAGCGCATTGTTGCCTGCAGCAATGCTGGTAAAGTTCTTTCTGCTCTCGGTGAAATTCAACACCGTGTCATTCACCACAGCTGCCTGTACTGCCATCTCATACATGGTGCTATTCGTGTCATTCACATAGAATTTCCACTGGATGGTCTGGCCGTTGATCGAGCTGATCGTGTAGTTGGTGCTCAGGTTGTACTCAGTCCCGCTAATCACTACGGCACTATAATTGTACCAGTCAGCAGCGCTCGCATTCTTCAGGGAGAAGATATAGGACACCAGCCCCTCGTCGTCCCGAACCGTCGCGTTAAACATCCCCTGCTCATGCACCCGTATTGCGGTGAAATTCGTCCCGTTCTGCGTAAACGCCGCTCTATGGTCAGCAACGGTAAATGACTGCGCACCAAGCTCATACATGCTCCCATTGCTGTCATTCACATAGAAATTCCACTGGACAATCTCAGAAATCTTGCTGCTGATGGTGTGGTTCTCCAGCAGGACAGCAGCACTGCCCCCGATGCCTCGTGCAGAATAGTTAAACCAGTTCCCGCTGCTTGCATTCTTCAGGCTGAAAATGTACATCGCCAGGTCATCATTATCTGTCACATCAGCCCTGAACTGTGCATTATCATGCTGCCGTATCGAAGAGGCGTTTGTCTGGTTCTGGATGAACAAAGAGATATAATCTGCAACAACAAACGCATGCGTCACTGACTCGTACATTATTCCAGCAGTATCATTCACATAGAACTTCCACTGGCTAGCCTGGCTCCGGTTCGTGCTGATGCTGTGGTTCACGCTGATGTTATACGCCAGTCCGCTGATGCTTACTGCGCTGTAATTATACCATGCAGTGCTGGTGTCATTCTTGAGGGAGAAGATATACGCCGCTAATCCATCCGGATCCGTTACCGTAATATTAAACATCCCATTGTCGCGCCTCCTGATTGAGGTGAAATTCGTCCCGTTCTGCGAGAACACTGCAGATGCCTCAGTCACTGTAAAGGCATGGGTGCTGGACTCATACATGATCCCTGCGCTGTCATTCACATAGAACTTCCATTGCACCGTGTCCCCGCTCAGCGCATTCACGCTAAAATTAACCGTCATATTGAGGGCAGCTGCCTCTCCAGGATGGCCGCTGACGTTGATCGCCGAATAATTATACCAGTTGCTGCTGGAGTTCTTCCAGCTGAACAGGTACATGGCAACCCCATCCCCCTCGCCACTAACCGTTATATTAAAGAGCGCATGATCCCTGGTGCGGATCGAGGTGAAATTTGTTCCATTCTGCGAGAACTGCAGCACCGTATCATTCATCACCAAGGTATGGGTAGCAGACTCGTACATGAGCCCAACAGTATCATTGACATAATATTTCCATTGCACCACCTCATTCGCAATAGAGCCCAAGGTATGGTTGGTGGATATCTTCAGGCTGGCCACCTCCCGCCCCGTCGCGCTGACGTTTATTGCTGAATAATTATACCAGCCCTTATCCGTTGCGTTCTTCAGGCTGAAGATGTACATGGCAATGCCATCGAAGTCATCCGCGGTGATGTTGAACAGCACATGGTCATTCCTTCTCACCACTGTTGTGTTCGTCCCGTTCTGCGAGAATGCAAGAGACGCGTCTTGAACGACAAATGATCTCGTTGCTGATTCATACATGACTCCGCTCGTGTCATTCACATAGAATTTCCACTGCACAGTCTGGTAAGGCAGGCTGCTGATGGTATGGTTCACCTTAAGCTCATAGCTGCTCCCGCCGATGGGCGCTGCAGAGTAATTGTACCAGTCCAGGGCAGTGGAGTTCTTCAGGCTGAAGATATACATCGCCAGGTCATCATTGTCCGCAGCTGTTGCATTGAACATGGCGTTCTGCGACTGGTTGATGCTCGTAAAATTAGTCCCGATGCTCGTAAACGCAGCGGTATTGTCGTCCACGGTAAACGACTGCACGCCGGATGCGTACATGGTCCCATTCGTATCATTCGCATAATACTGCCACTGCACGGTCTGGCTCCGGTTGCTGCTGATGCTGTGGTTCTCCCGGAGATCATAGCCAACTCCAGAAATGCTCCGCGCTGAATAGTTATACCATCCCTCATTCGTAGAGTTCTTCAGCGCAAAGATATACATCGCAAGCCCATCACTGTCGTTTACCGTGATATTGAACATCACATTGTCCAGCTTCCGCCGGAGCGTGGTGTTGGTGCCTGCCCTGCTGAATGTTGCGGGAGTGTCTGCAACAACAAACGCCTGCAGCGCAGATTCGTACATCGTCCCATTGCTGTCATTCACATAATACTTCCAGTGCACAGTTTGGCTGACATTGCTGTTCACCGTCACGCTGGCATTGATGAGCGCCTGGGTGCCGCTGAGCGCAGCCGCAGAATAATTGAACCAGTTGCCATTGCTCTCATTCAGCAGCGAGAAGATATATGCCGCCAGCCCGTCAGCATCCTCGGCAGTAATATTAAACCGCCCATTCTCCTGCTTTCTGATAGCGGTGAAGTTCGTCCCGTTCCGCGAGAAGAGCAAAGCGCTGTCGCTCACCACAAACGAATGCGTTGCTGACTCGTACATGGTGCCGCCGGTGTCGTTCACATAGAATTTCCATTGCACAGTCTTTCCTGTTGCCGTGCTTATGGTGTGATTAATCCTGATATCATATCCTGTCCCGCTGAGCGCAGCCGCGGAATAGTTGAACCAGTTGCCATTGCTCTCATTCAGCAGCGAGAAGATATATGCTGCCAGCCCGTCCGCATCGCTTACCGTGATGTTAAACATGCCATTTCCGTTCGTCTTGATCGAGGTGAAATTTGTCCCGTTCTGCGAGAATGCCAGTGCGGTATCTGCCATGGTAAACGACTGCGTGCCCATGGTGTATGATGTCCCATTGGTGTCGTTCACGATAAACCGCCACTGGACAGTCTGCCCATTCGTCGAGCTGATCGTGTGGTTGGCAGAAAGGTTAAACGCAGTGCCGCTTATCGGAACCGCAGGATAATTGAGCCAGTCAGCAGAGCTTGAATTCTTGAGCGCAAAGATATACGTTGCCAGGTTATCTCCATCGCTTGCCGTGGCATTGAACATCCCGCGCTCATGCAGTCGTATGGTGGTGAAGTTTGTCCCGGCCTGCGTAAATGCAGCAACATAGTCAGCAACCGTAAAGGTTTGTGCCGCGCTCTCATACATGGTTCCATTGGTGTCATTCGCATAGAACTTCCATGACACTATGGTGCTTTTGTTATTTCCGATGGTATGGTTCGCATCCACGCTGGCAGCGAGCACCCCGCCAACAGGCACTGCCGAATAGTTATACCACGCGTCATTCGTCGAATTCTTCAGGCTGAAGATATACGCGGAAATCCCATCAGCCTCGGTAATTGTTGCAGAGAACAGCCCATTCTCGTTCTTCCGCAGCGAGGAGAAATTGGTTGATAGGGCGAATGCAGCATTAAAATCGCTTACCAAGGCATAATGGATGCCGGAATCATACATGATGCCACCGGAATTATTAGCATAATACCTCCATTCCAGCGTTTCCCCCTTAAGCGTGCTGATGCTGTGGTTGCTGCTCAGTGTGGCATTATACAGCCCGGTGAGCAGAATGCCTGAATAATTGTACCATGCCCCATTTGTTGAATTCTTCAGCGAGAACAGGGCAAAGGATAAGCCTGAGCGGTCAGACACTTTAGTGGTAAACAATCCATGGTCCTGGTATCGTATGGTGGTGAAGTTGGTGCTGTTCTGCTCAAAGCGGAGCACCTGCAGCTCTACCGTATTCAATGAAGCATTGCTCCGGAACTCCATGCCGTTATACGTCAGGTTCACCAGCACCTCATACTCTCCGCCAAGGATGGGTGCAGTTGCAGTCAGGTCAAAACTGCCCGTGCCATCCGTAATTGCAGATCCGGTTGAATACGTCACGTTCGCCCAGAGCAATGAGGAAGTAAGCGCAGGGCTGGTGGAGTTCAGGAGCACCCGGTACTGGAAATACCTGTTGTCCGGCGCGATTGTGCTGTTTAACAGCGTGGTATTGGCAATGAATATGCTGCCTCCCGTGCCATCCGGCCCGACAAAGCTCTCGCCAGAGCAGGCAGCATCATCACAGCTCCTCAGCTGGTACGTGGCATTGGTTCCCGCAGGCACATTTGCTCCCATGCTAAAATTCGTCCAGATGACATTCTTCCGTGCATCAAAGAGCTGTGAGGTGAATATGCCTATCACGCCGTCAGTTGAGGTTGTTGAGGTGTTATACCCGCCGCTCACTGAGCCGGACACTGAATTTGCAACCAAAATGACCTTGCCATTGGTGCCAGCTCCTCCTCCAGAGCCAGCGCCTCCGGAACAAATGCCCCCTCCACCGCCAGCCCCCCCATTTCCGCCGCTGCTATTGACCTTATTTGTTCCCGCAGCGATAGTATCTGCAACGATTTTAATGGCCCCGCCCGCTGCCCCGGCAGTGCCTCCGCCACCTCCTCCACCTCCAGAACTGCAGCCAATCCCTGCGACGCGCGCATTTCCTCCTGCACCGCCAGCTCCCCCTCTCCCGCCGACAGCATCAATTTTCCCCCCAACATCCACTTCTTGCGCATAAATTAATACAATTCCTCCCCCTGACTCCCCATTTGTGCCGTCTTTCCCTGCCCCATTGGCCCACGCAGAGCTGCCGCCAGTCCCTGCAGCAGATCCCCCGCTCCCGCCACTGGTACTGTAGCCCGCTCCGCCCCCGCCAGCACCATGTGCAGCGCCGCCGCCCATCACCAACACAAATTCTCCTGATGTTCCTGTTGTATTGGCGCTGTCCTTCGCGCCTCCTCCTCCGCTGCCTCCGCTGGTTCCGCACTGCTGGTATTGCGTGGGAGTTCCTCCGGAACTTGCGCTCGGCCCGCCGCTGCCTCCCTGCCCATGGTTGTTGGCATACCCTACACTTCCTCCGCCACCACCTCCACCTCCACCCACCGCATTGCTTCCACCTCCCCCTCCACCGCCGCCAGCACCGCTTCCTGCTGCCCCGCCGCTTCCTGCGCTGGTGCCTGTGCCAGCGCTTCCTGCGCTTCCGCTCGCTTCACAAGTGTCTGTTCCAGCACCGCCCCCACCGCCGTTTCCCCCTCCGCTGCCCAACGAGCTCCGGTAATAGCCGGGATTCTGGCCAGGGCTCCCTGCTCCGGCAAATCCAGTCCTGCTGGCATTGATATATCCTCCGGAATTAATGTCCACTAAGGTGTTTGCCTTGAAGACAACAACGCCTCCCACAGTGGTATTCCAGGGAAAGGCAGTGATGCTTCCGCTGTCTATGGTCAATGTGGTATACTCAGGCACCCGTATCACCTGCGCTTCAGCTATCCCCCCATACGTATGCTGCAGCGCCCTATCCAACGTAAGCGTGGTGCTGCCACCGCCAGACCGGATTCTCCTGAACTCGTGCGTTCCGGCATTCGGGACGCCATCCATCATCTGGATGATCAATATCAGGTCATTATTTGCAAACTGAGTGCCGTCCTTTACCGCAATCTGGGTATCTCCCGCGCTCTCCTGGTTTATGAGGTTGGTGTAATTGTTAATAATAGCGTTGTCGCTGGCGATCGTCACTGCGCCGTCGCTTCCGTCGCCATAGATGCTCGACGCCGAGGCATTAATCTCCACGCTTGCGCCAACCGACACATTGTTCAGTGTCCCATTGCTCCAGTTCGCCAGCACATCATCCACAAAGTGCTTAAAGTTTCCCATCACGAATGTCTTGTTGACAAATACATACACATCCTGGTTGCCGATATTTGTTCCATTGCCAAAGCGTGCTGTTCCATTGATGGCGAATGCGCTTCCCGTACCTACAGATGTCGGCAGCGAGAAGGTGATGTTCGCGCCGGTGATATTGAATGAGAATCTGGTGGAATTGGCAAATCCATACGTATCGTTTGCATAGACATAGACATCGACAGTCATAAACGGCCACTGGCTCGTGTTGGTGAAATAGGTTGTTGAGGTGTTTCCCAGCGTGATGTTGGTCGCGCCGCCATCCCTGCTGTACCATGCCCTGCTCACCGCAGTGGAATCGTTGATGACAAAGTTGATCGTGTCTCCCACAAACACCTGGCTGGCATTGCTGATGCCGCTCAAGGATATCCGCGGCGCCCGGGTATCATTGACAACAAATGAATGCGTTGCGGACTCATACATCTTCCCCGCAGAGTCATTGGCATAATATTTCCATTGCACCAGGCTAACCTCCGGCGAGCTGATCGTGTGGTTGACGCTGATATTCGCTGCATCTGCGCCGATGAAGACTGCTGAATAGTTATACCATCCATCGCCCGTCGAATTCTTTACGCTAAAGATATACATCGCTATCCTGTCATTATCCTGCACACTCATGTTGAACATTCCCCGGTCACCCTGCCGGATTGAGGTGAAATTCGTCCCGTTCTGCGAGAATGCCAAGGGGGTATCCGCAATGGCAAAGCTCTGGTTTGCGCTCTCATACATAGTGCTTCTCGTATCATTCACATAGAACTTCCACTCAACCACGGTCCCGGCAGTTTGATTCATCGTATGGTTTACATTGATAGTAAGCGTGGTTCCGCTGATGTCGACTGCGGAATAATTATACCACCCGCCAGCAGTTGAATTCTTCAATGAGAAGATGTATGCAGCCAGGCCATCCAGGTCAGTTGCCGTTACATTAAACATGCCCCGCTCCCCAATCCGCAGCTGGGTGAAATTGGTGCCGAGCCTGGTGAATGCCAGTGTCTGGTCGTTAATTAAAAATGACAAGGTTGATGATGCATACATGCTCCCATTGCTGTCATTCACATAATACTTCCAGCTCACCAGGTCGCCGGAAGCGCTGCTGATGGTATGGTTCTCGCGCAGCTCCACGGTTGTTCCGCCTATTGGCCTTGCAGTGAAATTATACCAGTCTAGCGCAGTGGAGTTCTTCAGGCTGAAGATGTACATGGCCAACCCATCCTCATCATTCACCGTCACGTTGAACATCCCGTTCTGCGTCTGGTTGATTGCGGTGAAATTGGTCCCCATCCTGCTGAATATCGCCTCAAAGTCAGTGACAAATGAGTGGGTGGCAAACTCGTACATCACCCCTCCGCTGTCATTCACGTAGAACTTCCACTGCACCAGCTCGGTCTTGTTGGTGCTGATCGTGTGGTTCACCGTAATATTGTATGCCGTAATCTCCCGCTCATGGCCGCTGATGTTGACCGCGCTGTAATTGTACCAGCCTACAGCAGTGGAGTTCCGGAGGGAGAAGATGAACATCGCCAACCCATCACTCTCTCCGCTTACGGTCAGGTTAAAGATCACATTATCATTCTTCCTGAATGTGGTTGCATTGGTCCCGTTCTGCGAGAACGTAGGCAGGGTGTCATTGATGGCGATGCTGAACACATCGCTCTCGTTCCAGTTTCCTGCGGTGTCATTTCCATAGAACTTCCACTGAAACAGCTGGCTGCTCACTGAGCTGATGGTGACATTGAAGGCAATATCTGTAGCAAGCGCATCCCGCACCCTTGCCTCGGATATGTTTGTAAACAGCGCATTGCTGCTGTTTTTCACTGCAAGGATAATGGTGTCTAGCCCGACATCATCAGCATAGGTGATGTTGAGCTGCCCGTTTTCATGAACCTTAATGGCGGTGAAATTTGTCCGGTTGAATGCCCAGTATGGCCGAGCATTGGTGACGTTCAAGGTTGCATTCTGCTGCCACTGGAAACCGCCGTAGCTGACATTGAGCAGGACAGGATAGCTGCCTGCTGCGAACGGAGCACGGATCGTTGCATTATAATGCCCGCTGTTGTTGGTGTAGAGGTTTGAGCTGTTCAGCACCGTGTTGACATACACCGTAACCAGCTGATCCGCAACCCCTGTCCCGTTGCTGACATTGATCCTGCCGGAAACAACAACGTCGTATAAAGAGAGCACATTGCTGCTGTTGAGGCTGGCTGAGATGTTCACGCTGACTATCGTGAAGATAAACGCTGTTCCATTGGCATTGCCCGATGTATCATTCGCATAAACAGTGACCGTGCTCTGCTGCAATGCCCAGCCAGAAGTATTGAGGTAATATTGCTGCCCGCTGCTTGCGAAGGTGAAATTGCCTGTTGCCGTATCCCTGCTATACCACGCTTCGCCTACTGCGGTGCTGTCGTTAACGGTAAAGTTGATGAATGCCCCCAGCAGCACATGGGTGCCATTCTGCGGGCTGTCCAGGAAGAGCTGCGGAGCACGGGTATCATTTGTTCGGACAGCAAAGGTGCCGCTTTCGTTCATAGTTCCCCCTGAATCATTCACATAGAACTTCCACTGGAATGCAGTCCCATCAGCTGCTCTCACCGTATAATTGTACCGGATGGGATAGCTCGTCCCGCCAATGGCGAATGCCGAGAAGTTAAACCATATCCCGGATGTCGTATTCCGGGTGCTGAATATCGCCATCGCCAGCCCATCATCATCCTTGGCAGTGATGTTGAACATCCCGTTCTCTCCGGTGCGTATGGAGGTAAAGTTCGTCCCGTTTTCAGCGAACGTCATGATGGTATCGCTCACCACCAGAGTAAACACATCCGTCGCATTCATATTGCCAGACGTATCATTCCCGTAGAACCGCCACTGGAAGGTTTCGCCGTTGGTTGAAGACATGCTCAGGTTGAACGCCAAGTCTATGAGCGTTGTCCCTGATCCCACCCTGAACGTAGTAATATTCGTAAACGCATCATTGCTGTCATTCTTCACCGCAAAGATCACAGTATCCAGGCTGATATTGTCAACATAGGTGATGTTGAATCTCCCGGTCTCATTGAACCTGAGAGAGGTAAAGTTCGTCCTGTTGAACGCCCAATACGGCGCTATGGTGTCGTTCAGCCGGACATTGAATGTTCCGCTCTCGTTCATCGTCCCCCCAGTATCATTCACATAGAACTTCCACTGGAATGTAAATCCATCAGCAGCAGAGACAGTATAATTATACCGTATCTCATAACTTGTCCCGCCAATCGCAATCGCCGAGAAGTTGAACCATACATCCTCTGTCCTGTTCCTCGTGCTGAATATCGCCATCGCCAGCCCATCATCGTCTTTAGCAGTGATGTTGAACATCCCATTCTGCCCTGTCCGGAGAGAGGTGAAGTTCGTCCCGTTCTGGCTAAAAGACATGACCGTATCGCTCACCACGAAGCTGAACACATCACTGGCATTCATGTTCCCAGACGTATCATTCCCGTAGAACCGCCATTGGAAGGTCTCGCCATTGGTTGAGGACATGCTGAGGTTGAATGCCAGGTCAATGGCTATTGTCCCTGCACCAACCCTGAACGTGGAGATGTTGGTGAATGAGTCAGCCGAGTCATTCTTCACCGCAAAGATAATCGTATCTAATGCAGTATCATCAGCATACGTGATATTGAACTGCCCGGTTT
>JACQNA010000069.1 GCA_016203335.1 Candidatus Woesearchaeota archaeon | reverse complement strand
TCCCTGTGCTGGCGCTGCTCGCGCTGCTCGCGCTCCTCGTCGCATCGTATACCGATCTCAAGACAAGGGAAGTGCCGGACTGGCTGAGCTACAGCCTGATTGCGGCAGGCTTGGGCATCCGCGCAATCTTTGCAGCAGTGCTCCAGAATCCCTGGCTGCTGCTGTATGGCGTCCTCGGCTTTGCGCTCTTCTGGGTTCTCGGCTACGGCATGTACCGGTTAGGCCAATGGGGAGGGGGGGATGCCAAGCTGCTGATGGGCCTCGGCGCATTGATGGGATTCCAGTGGCCGGACGCAGAAGTGCTTTCGTTCCTCGTGCTGATCATCCTCATCGGCGGATTATACGGATTTGGGTGGAGCATCGCACTGTCCATCCGCCATTACCGGGATGTCCGCGCCGCCATGCAGAAATGGATGAAGGAAAAGCAGCGCATCAAGAGGATAGCGCTGGCTGTTGCGCTCCTGCTGGTGATCGGCTCGCTGTTTGCAGAAACGCTGATCCGCATCCCGCTGCTGCTTATGGCAGTGCTGCTCCTGGGGTCGTATTACACATTCATCTTCGCAAAGTCAGTCGAGGAGGCAGCGATGAAGAAGATGGTTCTCCTGGACAAGGTGACTGAAGGAGACTGGATCATTGAGGATATTGTCGTAAAAGGGCAGTATATCACTGGCCCCAGGGAATTAGGCATCACCAAAGAACAGCTCGCTGCGCTCAAAAAGGCAAAGGTAAAGGAAGTGCTGGTAAAGTACGGCATCCCGTTTGTCCCGAGCTTTCTGCTGGCGTTCATCGGGCACATGCTGCTCAGCGAATATGGGATAACGATAGTGAATCTTCTTTTACGATGAATTGCGGTGCCGGCGTGGCGTGCGGCAAACCGGGGAATGCCCCCTTCGGGGTGGTTTGCAGGCAAAGCCGTCGCACCGCCACCGGCGGCGCTGGAATAATATTTTTATTACGATCGTCTCACTTTCCGCAACCTTTATAAACGCCCTCCCGCCCCCTCTTCCTACCGATGATTAATGAGATCCGCAAGGATTGAATGAGGGAGAGTGTTCTCCCACACCAGGGTGGTTTGTATGGCAGACAAGGAAATGCAGGAGAAAGTTCTTGAAGCAATCGAGATAGCAAAAGCGACGGGAAAGATCAGGAAGGGCGCGAATGAAGTGACCAAGGCGCTCGAGAAGGGGCAGGCAAAGCTGGTTGCCTATGCCAAGGACGTGCAGCCGCCGGAGATTGTGATGCACCTGCCGCTGCTCGCAAAAGAAAAGGATGTGCTGGCAGTGGAAATCTCCACCAAAGAGGAGCTTGGTGCAGCTGCCGGATTAGAGGTAGGCACGAGCGCGGTCGCCATTGTCCAGGAAGGGGACGCCAGGAATATCATCAAAGAGCTGAAGAAGTAATGGCAAAAGTCAAGCTGACGAGAGAACAGCATGGGGAGCAGGAGAAGCCGGCAGAGATCAAAGGGCAGATCCGGTTCACTGAGGCAGTTCCTGCCCGGGTTGAGGAAGTGATTGGCAGGACCGGCGTGAGAGGGGAAGCGATCCAGGTCCGGTGCAAGGTGCTGGGAGGAAGGGATGCCAACAAGATCATGCGCCGGAATGTCCGCGGCCCGGTGCAGATGGGAGACATCCTTATGCTCCGGGAGACTGAGATTGAGGCAAAGCAGCTGAACAAGTCAGGGAGAGGCTCAGGCTGATGGCCAAATGCAGCTTTTGCGGAGGCGCCATCGAGCCAGGCGCCGGCAAGATGTTTGTCAGGAAAGATGGCAGGATCCTCTACTTTTGCAGCAGGACATGCGAGAAGCAGCTGCTGAAGCTGCATCGGGTGCCGAGGGAAACAAGATGGACAGCAGAAGCCCAGAAGCTGAAAAGAGGAGGGCAGAAATGATTGAGCGCACATTCGTATTAATCAAGCCAGACGGTATCGAGCGCGCCCTGGTCGGGGAAATCATCAGGCGGTTTGAGAACACCGGGCTGAAGATCATCGGCATGAAGATGCGCTGGGTGGACAAGGAGTTTGCCAGGCGCCATTATACTGAGGATGTGGCCAAGCGCCGGGGAGAGAAGGTCCGCAAGATGCTCATTGACTATGTCACTGCAGGGCCGGTGATCGCCCTGGTCCTGGAAGGGGTGCATGCCGTGAATCTGGTGAGGAAGATTGTCGGTCCGACAGAATCCCAGGCAGCAGCTCCAGGCACGATCCGGGGGGATTTCTCGCACCAGAGCTATGCATATGCAGACAAGAAGGGGATTCCGATCAAGAACCTGATCCATGCGTCAGGCACCAGCGCAGAGGCAAAGCAGGAGATTGCCCTCTGGTTCAGCGTGGATGAGCTCTACAAATACCAGACCGTCCATGAAAAGCACACGATGTAGGTGATAGGCAATGAATATTGTATTGTTAGGGCCTCCCAATGTGGGGAAAGGCACATACGCGACTCAGCTGTCAGAACGGCTCGAGATTCCGCATATTTCGACAGGAGACATCATCCGGGAGGTTATTGCATCCGGCAGCGAGCAGGGGGAGCGCCTGAAGCAGATCACCGCATCAGGCCAGCTGGTTCCTGATGAGGAAACGTACTCGCTCCTAAAAGCGCGCCTGCAGCAGCCTGACTGCGCCAATGGCTATATCTTAGACGGATTTCCCAGGAATGTGGCGCAGGCAGAGATGCTGGAAAGGGATCATATTGCCATTAATCATGTGCTTAATTTTGTGGCGCGGGACAAGGTCATCATGAGCAGGATGGAAGGAAGGCTGACCTGCAGCAACCCGGAGTGCCATGCGATTTACCATGAGAAGAACGCACCACCAAAGCAGAAAGAGATCTGCGACAAGTGCGGCAGCGCAGTGGCAAAGCGGGCAGAAGACACTCCTGAAGTGATGAAGGAAAGGCTGAGGATATACCATGAAGCGACCGCTCCGCTGATTGAATATTACACAAAAAAAGAATTGCTGGTGGAGATTGACGCCAATGGCGGATACGACCAGATCGGCAAGATCATCGGCGAGTCCCTCAACGCCATCTATGGTGATGAGTAATGCCGGAGCGGATGTCTGAGAAGGTCATCAGGATCTGCAAGCAGCAGGCGAATATTAGGAATGTCTCAACAAGCGCCCATATCCATCATGGCAAGACTGCATTTACTGACAATCTGATAGCTGCAGCAGGGATGATGTCCCAGGAGGCAGCAGGCGACCTGGAAAAGGGGATGATGACCTGGCAGCATGCGGATGAGCAGGAGCGGCTGCTGACAGTTGATGCCGCAAGCGTTTCTATGGTGCATACCTACCAGAATGAAGAGTATCTGATCAACCTCATTGACACCCCGGGCCATGTTGACTTCGGCGGCAATGTCACCAGCGCGATGCGCGCGGTGGACGGGACAGTAGTCCTGGTCTGCGCCTCAGAGGGCATCATGCCGCAGACAGAGACAGTCTTGAAGCAGGCATTGCGCGAGCGGGTGAAGCCTGTCCTGTTCATCAACAAGACAGACCGGCTGATTACCGAGATCAAGCTCACGCCCGAGCAGATGCAGGAGCGCTTCATCAAGATCATCACGGAATTCAACCGCCTGATCGAGCGGATTGCCGAGAAGGGGTACGGAGAGCAGTGGAAGGTAAATGTCAACAACGGCTCTGTTGCCTTTGGCTCTGCGCGGGAGAACTGGGCGCTTTCCATCCCGTACATGCAGAAGAAGAATGTCACCTTCAAGGAGATCATCGACATCTACCGCACCATGGAAGGAGCAGAGCGCGACAAGGCGCTGGGGGCGAAAGCGCCGCTCTACGAGGTGATCCTGGACATGGTGATCAAGCACCTGCCCAGCCCGGTCGAGGCGCAGAAATACCGCGTGCCGAAGATCTGGCATGGGGATCCGCTCTCTGCATTCGGCCAGAGCCTGGTCAATTGCGATGCTGGAGGGAAGCCTGCGTTCGCGATCACCAAGATCAACATTGACAAGCTTGCCGGCGAGATTTCCATCGGCAGGCTGTTCAGCGGCGCGCTTGCCAAGGGCATGGAAGTGTACTTAAACAGGGCAAAGCAGCGCCAGCGCATCCAGAATGTGTTTGTGTTCAACGGCATCAAGCGCGAGATCACTGATGCGCCGATTCCCTGCGGAAACATCATTGCGCTGGGCGGCATCAAGGCAAGCGTGGGAGAGACCATCACCCTGGATCCCGAAGAGCCGTTTGGCGAGATTGTGCATATCTTTGAGCCAGTCATCACCAAGGCGATTGAAGCGCTCAAGCCCTCTGACCTGCCCAAGCTGGTGGAAGTGCTCAGGCAGGTGGCAAAAGAGGATCCAACTATCATTGTCGAAATCCATGAGGAAACCGGAGAGCACCTCTTGCACGGCATGGGAGAGCTCCACCTGGAGATCATCGAGAACCGGATCAAGACCGAGAAAGGGGTAGAGGTCAAGACCTCTTCGCCCATTGTGGTGTACCGCGAGACCATCACTAAGGCATCATCAGAGGTTGAGGGCAAATCACCGAACAAGCACAATAAGTTTTATTTCACTGTAGAGCCGCTGGAAGAGGGCGTCTACCAGGCGATTAAGGAAACAAAGATTCCCGAGGGCAGGATCAAGAAGAAGGATGTCGAGCTCCGCGACAAGCTGATTGATGCAGGAATGGAGCGCAAAGAGGCTGACCAGGTCAAGGATATCTTCAAGGGAAACATGTTCATTGACGCTACCCGCGGCCAGGTGTATGCCCAGGAAGTGATGGAGCTGGTGCTGGACATGTTTGAGGATGTGATGAACAAGGGGCCGCTTGCCCGCGAGCCGTGCATCAAGCTCAAGGTCCGGCTGACAGACATGAGCCTGCATGAGGATGCCATTCACCGGGGTCCAGCACAGGTGTATCCCGCTATCCGCGATGGGATTCGGGGAGCGATGATGCTTGCTGGTCCTGTCCTTTTTGAGCCCCTGCAGGTGCTCCTGCTCGAAGCGCCCATTGACCATATGGGAGGCCTCTCCAAATTAGTGGCGAGCAAGCGCGGGCAGCTCCTCGAGATGAGCCATGAGGCGCACGAGGTTGTGATCAAGGCAAAGATCCCGGTGATGGAGCTGATCGGCTGGAGCTCTGATCTCCGCTCAGAGACCGAAGGAAGGGGAGTGTCCTCGCTCTACGACCAGATGTTCGAGCGCATGCCTATAGAGCTGCAGCAGAAGGTCATCGCGCAGATCCGCAGCAGGAAAGGGCTGAGCGAGGCGCAGTAACAGTCGATTATTGTGCTATCACGTTTTTACTTTACATATAAACGCCAC
>JACQNA010000068.1 GCA_016203335.1 Candidatus Woesearchaeota archaeon | reverse complement strand
CTCCCCGAGCAGCTGCTCCCTGCCGTAGCCAATCACTTCCATGATCTTCTCGATGGCAGGGATCACCTGGTTGTTGATGTAGTACTCCGCATCATACTCCTTCTCCTGCACCTCATCCGGCAGCCGGGCGCGCTCCCGGATCATGGATTTGCCCTCGATGATGATGTATTTCACGAGCGTTCCCGGGCCGACACGCAGCCCCTTCTCCCGCATCCGCCGTGCCGCAGCGACATGCGGCCCAATCTGGTCGTAATCCTCAATCCGCTTCTGGAGCTGGGTGTAGATCACCATCTTTCCGTTCGGAATTTGCTTGGCGCGCAGCCCGGCAATGACTGATTTGACATGCTCCAGCGCCTTTGCATTGTCGCCCTCCAGGAGGATGATGTGCAGGACCTGCCGCTGCACTTCTTTAGCGATGAATGAGATGTTTCTCCGTACGCTCTCAAACCCCATGATCTTCAGGCTGCCGTCTTTTCGGGCGAGCGCATACCGTTTTTTTGCGCCGAATCTGCCCATCTTTGCAGAGACAAATATCCCCTGGGGATGCAGCCCCTGGTATTCCAGCTCCATCACCCCGGGAAGCTCGGCATTGATCTTCTCGGCAAGCCGGAGCGCATCCTGCTCGCTCTTGTCTTCCAGCGCAAGAAAGACGCTGTCGGTGTCTGAATAGATCACCGGGAAGCCGGCATCCTGCGCTGCGCTGATCACCTTCTTGATGTAATACCTGCCGTATGCTGTTGTCGCTTCCGCGCTTTCAATGCTGTACCAGCGCGCAGCAAAGAAGTTCAGGTAGCCGTAAAAAGAGTTGGCGAGCAGCTTCAGCGACTCAGAGCGTGCTGCAAGAAAGATGTTTTTCTCCTCTTTCAGCATCTCCTTGATGCGCACCCGCCTGGTGATGATGTCCGAGATTATCGCAGAGAGGAAGCTCCGCTTTTTCCTGCAGAAATAATAGGCTTTGCCCTCGAGGGGAGCGAGCTGGCTGTCAGTGCAGCAGCTGCACCGCAAGGTGTCCGGGCCGATATTATGGCTGCTGATGATGCTGGGGTAGAGGCTCCGGTAGTCAAAGAGCACAATATTTTTGTACAGGCCAGGCGTCGGCTCATAGACAAACGCTCCCTGGATCGAGCGGAGCTGGCGCTGCTGCAGCTCCTGGTGGTGCGGCTTGGGAGGGATCAGCTCATGAAAGAAAGGTGTCTGCTTGATGATATAGGATTCTACAAGCTGGGAATATGCCATGCGGTTGACATCAGTGATCGGCATGCCTACCACTTTCATCAGCTCGACCAGGTTCGGCAACAGTTTTTCCATCAGGCGGTAGGTCAATCTGGTATCATGGAGATTGTATTCGCAGTACTCTTCCAGCCCGGCATTGGCATCCCATGCAGCGCCAAGATGCTCAATGGCAACTTCCCTCTTCTGCTCGCCCAGCAGCTCGGCAGCAACCGCATTCAGGCTGTAGGACTCGGTGTCGAGATTCCTCGCGACAATCCGCTGGATGAACTTGCAGAGGTCGATATGGGCGATGCCCGCTACTTCGATAGCGCTCGCCCTGCCCTTCCGCTGGAAGGGAGTGCTGTAGTCAAGGCCGAGCTCGAGCTTCACCTTGTTGATCCTTGCCCTGGTGAGGATGTACGGGAAGTCAAACTCGTCGGAGTAATAGCCGACCAGGATGTCCGGCTGCTGCTCTTCAATAATCTCCGTGAATCTCCTGAGCAGTGCTGCCTCATCCGCAACAAACTCGATAGCGGGATTGCTGGTATCAAACCGCTTCCAGGTGATCACTTTTTCATATCCTGCGCCAGAGCAGGCAAGCATCAGGATGGGATTCCGCGGCATGTCAATCATCGTCCCCTCTCCAGTGTATGTTTCAATGTCAAAGGCAAGGATTTTCGGCGAGAGGTAGACCTCATCGCCAAGCGGATGCACGCTCGTCGCATGCATTACCGATACCTTGCTCCGCTGGTTGGTATACTCGCCCTCTGCTTCCAAGAGGGAGAACGGGACAATGGACTTGTCCACCAGATAGCGCTTGACCATATCAATGTCGTATTCCACTATTTCTTTAACCAGAGGATGGTGCTTCATCTCATCGCGGAGCGCGAGCAGGGCAGCAGGAGTATTTACTATCACCTTGAGGGCAGGGGTATCCTTGCCGAGGTATTTCTTCCTGAGCAGCTCAGTGCTCAGCACCCGCAGCGGCTGCTCGCCAGTAAGGCGGAGCGCCATGATGGCGCGCTGCAGCTCTTCAGCAGGTTCCCGGTGGGGAATGATATAGCAATACGGCAGAAATGTTTCCTGGACGCAGAGCTGCCTGCCTTCCCCGGTTCTGCCGTACAAGGCAATGGTTGTTGCTTCCCCTTCTGGCGCCGCACTGATATCCGTGAGGAAGAACTGGACATTCGCCATACTACTTAGTAGTGATGCAATATATATAAAGGTTTGGCAAGAGGGGAGTAAAAACAGATGGTAAAATCAATTATTACCCGGGGCAGATACAAACTAAGATTATAAAAGATGAAAGAGGGCACACTCACGATTGGGCTATGCACTTGACGGGTTATTTAAT
>JACQNA010000067.1 GCA_016203335.1 Candidatus Woesearchaeota archaeon | reverse complement strand
GGTGAGCGTTGCCAGCTCCAGGAATGAGGATGATCTCATCTCATCCGCAAGCTGGGAGGCAGTGTCATAGAGCGCCTTGAAATTATAGCCTAATGGCGAGACAAACTGCTCCAGCTTCTGCCGTGCATTTCCCTGCCGGATATCCACAGGGAGCTGGGCGCTGAATGTGACATCGCTTTCTCCGATAACTGTCCGTGATTCCGGGCTGCCGGCCATCGTGATGGTGAATCCCTGGGCATTGAGTGCGGTAAAATCAAGGCAGTTTGCGAGCTCCCGGTTGATGTACTTGTCCAGCTCTTTGTTGACTGCAGTATCACCCAGCAATCTGAGGTGGAGCCTGTTGCTCAGCCTGCAGTCTCCGCTGCAGCTGTTCCTGCTTTCCAGATAGTGCCAGTACGGCACATCCCTGCTGAACGTGACTGCGGTGCTTTCTGTCGGCGCCTGCTCTATGGCAATAATGCCCTGCTCCTCTGGATATGCGTATCCGCCTTGCTGCCCGATGAGCTGCAGCGCCTGGATCCCGGTCTGCCGGAGGCAGCTCTGGATGTACTGCCGGACCGGCTCGAACTGAGTGGATATCTGCTCTGCCTGCGGAATAGCTGTCTCTCTCTGGAATTCAACGGTGCGGGTAATATAAATCGTGGCACCGACAGCAAGGATGATGACCAATCCGATGATGATGAAGAGGGTGATTTGGGATTTTCTTCCTATTACTCCATCTCCGTTTCCCTGCCGCACGCCGCCATCATGGCGGCTGGACGGACTTCGTCCTCTGGCAGACCCCGAGGGGGCATCCCCCCTGCCAGCCAGCGCCATGGCGGCGTGCGACTGATGCACCACATACTCATATTTGTTCCCTTTCATGACTGGAGCCTCCCTGCTGTTCTCCTGGCTGGCGGCCTGCGCTCTCCCTGCTCCTGCTGCTGCTCGCCGCTTGCCTGCGGGATGTCAAACTCAAAGGTGTTGGTGAGGAAGCCAGGCCCCCTGGTGTTGAACTCGGTATCATACTTCACCAGGCTGTTGCAGAGCAGGCGGTCGCCGCCGGTGAGATCTCCCTCAAGGAATGTCTTGAATTTGCCTTCTAATGAGCCGGGGTTGTCAAAGACGATGCAGATGCGATCGAACGGCCTGTTGTCCGGCACCGCAGATGCCTGATGCAGGGGAAGCCCGTTCAGGCGGAGCCGGGGATGGTTATTGGCCTCATTCTCCTCATCCAGCACGACGAGGACTCGCTGTTTCTGCCTGTCCTCCAATGCAATGGAAAACTCCACAAACTTATCCTCGGTGGGAAGGTTGAGCAGGACGATGTCTTTCGGGTCCACCATGAAGGAATATTTGTAGAGGTATTCGGTGCTGGTGGTGCCATCGTCATTGACTATTTTGTTTTGGTACCGCTCACCGGCAATGTAGGCCGAGGGGAGATCCCTTCTTCCCAATCCCACGCTGACCGGGCTCTGGTCTGTCCAGACATCGCACATCTGGTGAGTTGCTCCGTCAATGCTTGCCCAGCCGCTGAACAGCTCGTCAACAGTGGAGCGCCAGGATTCGGTAAATCTGCGCCAGTCCTTGTTGAAGATGCCGATGGTGGTGGAAACTGCCTCCCCTGCCCGCGCTGCGCTGGTGGCGCTGTCCAGGATTCCTTTCACCTGGCCCAATGGAGTTCTCCCGGTGACGAGGCGGTTGCGGAAGAAGAGGCGTTCTGCCTGTTGCTTGATGTTATTTGGAGTCTCTGGCGTATATGTAAGAGTATTTGTTTCTAGATCTATCGTAGCAAAGTACGATGGTTTACCATCTGAATCAAAGAAGGTAATAGTTGTTAATATCTGATCGTTATCAATATCTTGGTACTGCCCTTGTTCACGTTCCTGATAGATTTCTCTCCTACTTGGGTTACCACCCTCAAACTCCCATTTTTCTATAGTAAACTCAGCGTCAACCAGCTGGCCAAACCCTTGCCGTTTAACTACTTGTACAATATCATGCTTTGTCTGCAACCGATTCCTGCTATCTTCAATCTTCCACTCATCACGCGTGATGGACTCGCCGATTGTTCCTGCTGATGAATACGTACTTGCTTTTGTTGAGAGAAATTCATTACCCACTTGAACAAACCCTTCCTCTAACTTAAAGTTATTTTGAAGAGCATTTTGAGTGATAGTAAGCTTCAGGCTTGTCTTTCCTCCCGTCGTGAGCACAAGAGCGCCGTCATCCTGAACATCCAACTGCCCACGGAACAGTGGAAAATCTCCCCGGTCGCCGATCTGTAATATTTGTGTGGCAGCTTGGTAATCAAGCCTCTTTCCCGTGGGCAGGGTGCGCTGGAGCCGGTCGATGGTGTTATCCGGGCGGTATTGGGCAGCAATCAGTTTTCCATTCTGGTCAGTGTTTACAATCAGTGTTCCCTTGAAGTTCCTCTTTTCGTCTTGTAGGTAAAATGTGTTGCCCTCCTGCTTATAGATATTTGCAGGCCGCAAGGTGTCCAGAATGTCTAGTCCAGTGCCGAAGAATCCTGAAAATTGCTTTTCAGTTCCGGTGCTGCCAAACCGCTTACCATTTAATGTGTCGCCGCCGCCCGTGACGATAAATTCACCCTGGTCAGGTATTCCGCTTGGCGGAGCTTGGTACCTAATAAATATCGGCTGCTGCCCCGCAGGAGTGTAAGTATAGCTGCCTGTCTCTCCAGTGCTGGTGAGCTCCACCGGTACATTGCCTAAGGCTCTGCTGAGGATTCCTGCCATGACCGCTTTCCGCTGGTCATCGGTAGAGGGTTGGAGCGGTGGAGTCGCAACTGGTAGTGATGGGCCAGATGGTCCTGCTGTTCCGCCTGCAGATGCGTCTTCAAACGACTTCCCATCTACCTCTCCACCCTGCTGTGAGGTAACGACCTGCGAGGGAGGCTGGGCTGGTGGTATTGGAGGAGTTGCGGTGGTTGTCTTCTTGGTGATAGTAATCTCAGTATCGCTCCTCATCTTAATCCTGTCATTATCTGACAATGTCTTTGTAGGTTTTCCGTCATTACCAAACAGGTTAGCGGGATAATACTTCCCATCATATAGCACTGCAAAGGTACCCCCTATCTTAACATTATAATTCTCAGGATTGTCAATAGGATTATCATTTCCGCTTGCAAACTCCATTTCATATTCTTCTAGTATTACCTGGTCTGCACGTTTTTGTTCATTGCCTCTGTAAACATATTTGATTACCGTAGTTCCTGGTGGCGGTGTTGCTGTTCCTGCTGTGGGTTGTACCGGAGTGGTTGCAGGAGGAGTAGTGGCTGTACTTCCTACGGTCTTTGCATCGTTTATTTGTTTTCCTGTTAATTCTGTATCGAATTTTTCCACCTTTGTCGCGCCATATACCTTGTCAGTAGGACTTGCAACATATACCACTGCGGTTGGATTACCATTATCATCAGAAATCCGCAGCGTGCCGTCTTTACCGACAACCAGATGCACAACATCATTTGGATTTATTTTAAATTGTGCATAACGGCTATTGTCTGCGCCAAGAGCTACATAATATCTTCCTTCCGCTGCACTCTCGGTCAGCTCTTTTGCTTTATTGATAATCTCCGGATTAAGAAGGCTCGCGCTCTCTATTGATTTGGCGGGTATGGTGCTGTCCGGCCAATAATCCCTGTGGATAACCGCAATCCATTGGTTTCCGTCCCAGGTAAAGGTAGCGGCATCGCTCGACCAGGTACTCGGGTGTTGTGCCTCAAACTCAAAAGATACTGGTCCGGCTTGTGCTGGCAGCTGCAATGCATCACCAAGATTAACAGTATCAGCAGATGTGGTATCAGGAGGCTGAGCTGTCGCCAGTTGTTTTCCTACTGTGTCAAGAGCAGTTTTTATGGTATCACCGCTGGCTGGCCGTGCAATTACCGCCCCTGCACTGTCCTTTACAGTTACCCGGCGATTGCCGCTGAGATCAACATCGACTTGTATGTTCACTGAGTCGCCACCGAGGGTATCAATCTTCGTTATTCCTGGAGGCAATGCGGCAATCGGTATTGATCCTTGGATAATAGTAATTGTTGAGGGTAAGTCTGTCTGTATTTGCCGTAAGGTACTTAGGTCACCATCAATCCTTCGTCTCTCTTCGGGTGACGCTGTCCTTGCCTGTTGCTCAAGCCGCGCGATATTCTCATTGACACGCGCGAGGACATCCTGTGCCCGGTTATAATCTGCTAACGGATCAGTGGATGAGACTGCTTTTTTATCAAGTTCAGCAGACTCAACCATGAGGCTATCTGCTGTTGATAAAGCGCCTGCCTGAGGCGAAGGCGGTTGACTTGGCTGCGCAGGCTGCTGCGGAGGCGTTGCTGGCGCAGGAGTTACCACACTTATGCTCTGGATATATCCGATGATGGATTCTGCGCTAGTATCTTTTAGTTCGCCGCCAGAATACACCCTGTCGCCGATCTGCACGCTGCTTGCTGTTCCCGGAAACCACCCGTTTTCCTGACGGGTGTAAACAACAATGCTGCTTACACCATTCTCAAATGCTTTCTCTCCGCTCTTCCTTGCGAGCTGTGCTTCCAGCGGGTTTCCACTGGTTTTGGTCTCTACCCAGTCGCCATCATCGCGCTTCTCCCATATACTCTTATCAAAATTGAACCGGTATTCCTGCTCAGTTATGCTGTTTGGCCTAACGATAATGGATTCTGTGGCGCCTATGCGCGCCTCTGGCGCTGCCTGCGGCGAGCCCTGCGGCAAGGTATCCTGCCGCGCTGGTGGTGAAGCAGTATCTTGGGCTGGAATTACTAGGGGCTGGACAGGCAGCGCAGAAACAGGTGCTCCGGTAAGGTATGCAACTGGCACATCGCCATCAGAATGATCAGAACCCTGGACTACCCGATGAGGGATGTAGTCTGGTGCTGTTCCCAGAGTATCAGAAAATATTTTGGATATGCCGTCAAGCCCCCTTTTTTCAGCATCAGAAAGTGGGCTGTTTGCCTTAACTTCAGTATCGGACCGCGCTACTTCTACTCCAAAGTTGGTGTTTCCGTATGACATTGAGTGATAAGTAGGTTTTCCTAATTCCAAAAGCGGCGTGGTACTGCCTTCGCCAACAGCAAGGAAGATATCTCCATTTCTGCTGACAATAGCATGCGCAGATACGCTGGGGACAAGAGGATCATTGCTAGGAGGTCTCTGAAATGTGTTGATCGCTGAGGCTGTTTCCGCATCAGTAGTATGGTAATATGTTCTTCCATATTTATCAACGAGTTTAACGCTCACGGGATCATCAGGCTTCAAACGGCTCTTGGGGTCAGAGAGCCCACTTGATGTCTCATGTAGGACGACCGTTTTTGTTTGAATAGTATCCGGTACAGTGATGCCTGTTGTACTGCTCGTATACCCACCATACTTCGATTCCGGAATGCTGAAATAATACACATTAACCCCATTGACCTGCTCCGGGGATTCCAGAACAGGCTGCTGCAGCCTGCTAACAGACAGGAGGTACTGGCTGAAGACGGCGGTGATGCCGATAGTGATGACTAGGACAGTCCATGCAATATTCCAGCGGTATATCTTTTTGTTCATTCTTTCTTCAGCAGACTGCACACGTCTACCTCCTTCTGGAAGTTGAAATTGCGGAAAGTGCGGATGGAGTTCATGACATCAGTGAACACGGAAATGTAACTTGCTTTGGTGCACACCTGAGTGAGCGTGTTGGAAAATGGTGGAAATACCTCGCAGCTGACTGCACTTACCAAGCCAATGGGATCGCTGAGCAATTCCTTAATCTGGCTGAGCATGTAGTCTGCCATCGCCAATGGCGAAATCACGCGGAAGATCTCTCCATAGACATACTTACACCAGGAGGAGCTTCTGACAGAGGTGCAGGCAAATGAAGGGATTCCCTGCTCCACATTGTTCTCCAGGCAGTAGGCATAGGTGCACTCAATCTGCCGCGCTTTATCGAGATTATAAATCACTCCCGGCAGGCAGCCGGTTGCCAAGCTGACAATCAGGCTGTTCTGCGGCTGCAT
>JACQNA010000066.1 GCA_016203335.1 Candidatus Woesearchaeota archaeon | reverse complement strand
TCTCTATTCGACATATAAAAAGTTTTTTGATGGTAATCATACTACGATTTCTACCCTCTCACCATATCTCATTTCCTTCACCTGATGCATCGCCTGCAAATCCTTCGCAATCCCTTTCAGCTTCTTCGGGATAGTGAGTGACGCTATCTCACTCTTCAATGACTTGCCTTGGCTCTTCTTGCTCTTCCAGATCTCGCTGTTGAGATTTATGATGTCATCAGCAGTAATTTCTGTCTCTGCCTTCACCGCTGGCTTGGGAAACTGCTCCGCATGGATGTCTTTGTTGCGCAGCTCATAGTATATCTTTGCGGTAATCAGGGGAATGATGGGCGCGAGCAGCTTGAGGAGCGTGTCCAAGCAGTAATGCAGGGTAAACAATGCAGCATCCTGCTCTGCTTTGGTGAACTTGGCATCGCGGTTGTATGCCCTGCTCTTCACCAGCTCGAGGTAGTGGGATGCGAAGGTCTCCCAGACAAAGTGCTTGAGCCGTGTTGCCGGGTTGTGGAAATCGTACTGTGCATAATGCTCCCTGGCAAAGGCAGCGATCTCATGCAATTCCCGGATAATCCACTGGTCTGCCTCCTGCAGCGTCGCTTTCTTCGCTTCCGGAAACAGGGAAACGAAGCGCGCCACGTTCCAGAGCTTGCTGAGCGTTTTCTGCGCGCCCTCAATCCTTTCAAACGAGCAGCGGAAATCCCCCTGCTCCAGGTTTCCCTCAATAGCTGCCCAGAGGCGGAAGGGCTCTGCCCCGAACTTGTCCAGCGCTGCCTTGGGGTCAATCACATTCCCCTTGCTCTTGGACATCTTGTGGCCTTTTTCATCAACAATATGGTAATTTATCCATGCATCCCTGAAGATCAGCTTGCCGGTGAGCAGGTAGCATTTCAAGAGAGTATAATACAGCCAGGTGCGCACAATCTCCTTGCCCTGGGGGCGGAGGGTGCAGGGAGCGCTTTTCCTGAAAAAGGCATCGTTGCGCGAGTATTTCAGGATATACAGTGGAGATATGGAAGAATCAAACCAGGTGTCAAACACCCTGGTTTCGCCGCGAAAGCTCGCGCTGCCGCAGGCGCATTTCTTCACCGGCGGATCCTCTTTCCAGGGCTGATAATATTTTCCTTTTGGCGGGACAATCGCCTTGCTGCAGGAATTACAGTACCAGAGCGGCACTTCTGTGGCATAATACCTCCTTCTGGTGATGGGCCAGTCAATGCTGACGCTTTGGATCCAGTCGAGAAGAATCTGCCTGCTGCTCTCATGGAAGACATGCAGCTGGTGCGCGAGCGCTTTCATCTTTTCCTTGCATTCGACCTGCTTCACATAGAACTCTTTCATGGCAATGAACTCAATCGGATCCTTGCTCCGCTCACAGACAGGAGTGCGATGCGCCTTTGCCGGCGTCTTCCTGGCCAATAGCCCTTCTTCATCGAGCTTCTGCACCATCACCTTCCGGGCTTCTGCAACTGACAGCCCTGCGAGAAATCCCGCATGCTCGTTCATCTTTCCCTCTTTATTGATCGCGATGAGCGGCTGGAGACTCTCCTCGCGGAAGAACCGGATATCCGTGAGATCCCCAAATGAGCACATCATCATGATGCCGGTTCCTTTGTCCATCTCTGCTGATGGATGTGCCCTGATCGGGACTTCCTTATGGTAGAGCGGGGAGATGGCTGTTTTTCCCGCAAGCTTCTGGTAGCGCGTGTCTTCTGGGTTAAAAATAATCATCCCGAGGCTGCAGATCAGCTCGGGCCTGGTGGTGCTGATGATTATCTGCTCGCCGGTTTCCTTGCAGGTGAACACAATATCATAGAAATGGCCCGGTCTTTCTTCATACTCCACTTCTGCATCTGCCAAGGTTGTCTGGCAACCCGGGCAGTAGTTGTTGACGCGCTCATCCTCATAAATCAGCCCCTTCTGGTAGAGGTCAATAAAGGTATCCTGCGTCAATGAGCGGTAATCAGCGGAATCTGTCTCATAGACATCTCCTATGCCCGTTCCCACATTCCAGGAATTGAAGCTGATGCCTAGCCTCAGAAATGACTCTGTTGAGGCTGCACTGGACTCGTCCAGGACTTCATAGCATTTGCCGATGAACTCTTCCCTGCTGACATCATTGAGCTTGATATTGAATCGCTTTTCTGCAGCCATCTCAATAGGCAGGCCGTTCCGGTCCAAGCCAAGCGGAAAGAGCACCTCTTCCCCGAGCATCCGGTGGAACCGGGCGAAGAAATCCATCAGGACATAGGTAGTAGCCTGGCCGATATGGACAGGAGTGTTGACGTACGGCGGGGGAGTATCAATGCTGAATATCTTTCTTTTGCTGCTGGTGTTGAATGCGTACCGCTTATCTGCTTTCCACTGCGCATAGATGGGCTGCTCAAACTCCTTCTGCCATGCATGGTCTGTGAGCTGCCCCATGGCTCAGGCGTGCGGGAGATTGTTTATAAACATTTCTGCTTCTCTTGGCGCATTGCTGATCATTATCTCCCTACTGCTCACCACAGCGGCGCTGAGCACTTACTATTCTATTAACCTATGCGTTCGCTGTTATATTCGCCTGACCAAAGAGAAGACTTGATTTTTAGTGCAACGATGCCGAAGGCAAAAAATCAAAGTCGTCGTGTCTACAGTTTATTTCTGGGGGTTTCCGCCGTTGTTTTTTACTTCTTTTTTCTGAAAAAAGAAGAGTTGGGGGATTTCCGTTGTTTTTGGTTCTTTTTTGAAACATCAGAAGTCCACCAGTCTTGGACTGGTGGTTTACCAGCGTAAACCACAATAGGGTGGAATTCTGAG
>JACQNA010000008.1 GCA_016203335.1 Candidatus Woesearchaeota archaeon | reverse complement strand
CGAGCAGTCCACTGTTGCCTGCTGGGTGTTGATGCTGAGGTAGAAGTTTAAGAGGTCTTTGATTTCTGCAACAGTTAATGTGGATGCAGCAGGATTGGTGAGGTACTCATATAAAGAGGCTTTTAAGGCATCTTTGACTTCAGATGTTGTGCAGTTCTGTGCAGAGACAATGGTGATGAGCAAGAGGGCGGCAATCGCCATCATCACCAATGGTTTTACTGGCAGCATTTTCCGAGCGCCTCGCAGCAGTCTTCCGGCAGGACAAAGCCAAGCTCAGACAGCTTGGTGGTGCATGTTCCCCCATTGTCTGCAGCAGTGCAGGCAGTCATCTGGAGTTCGGATAATGTTTTCTTTGGTGCTGGTCTCGGTTCTGCATTGTTTGCGTTTTGTGCGATCAGGACAACGACCAGAATCAGGATGAAAGCAATTATCCACGGGGTAATGGCTTTTCCTCGTTTTGCCACAGGCTGTTTGGGAAAGGCTGGTATTTAAATATGTGTTACCCCTATTAAAGAATAGCGATTAACGAGGGGTTGGTGCGAAAATCTTATTCGTGCGTATGCGGAGCCTGAGCATGCCTCTCCACTTCGCTTCGCTCAGGTCGCATAACACCCTCCTACGGAGCTCTACCAATGGGCAGACGCGCATAAGCACCGATTTTCGCACCAACCTAAATTACCTATTTTTTCTTTTCCGCTGCTGGATGAGGGAAACGACGAGGTACGCATCAATGGACAGCAGGATGATAATCAATGCGGTAATCCACCAGGGCGGATTGGGGATGGTAATCTGGATCGGCTGCTCGGTGAGGGGCTGCACTGCCGGCTCAGGCAGCTGCTCTGGAGCCTGCTCAGGTGGAGGAAGCGGTGCGGGTGATTCCTGCTGCGGAGCTTCAGGGGAAATGACCAGAACTGTTTTGCGGAGTGCAGTGGAGAGCTGCTGCTTAAAGGGAGTTTTGTACACTGCGCTGATATTCAGGATGGCTGTGCCCTGCTCCAGCGGCGCTGCAATGGTTGCCGAGATGATGGCTGCCCTGCTTCCGGGAGCAATACGCTCAGCAGAGTGAAAGGCATTCAGCAAGCCGTTTACCCGAACAATAATATCTGTATACTCATGCGTGCCGGGGTTGGCGAGCGTTATCTGCACAGGAATTGCAGCGCCAGGCTCAATGGTGTCAGGCAGCTCTGCCTCAAGCTGCAGCTCAGGAACTGCAATAGCAATGGGAATGCCTGCCTGCAGGCGCTGGGGGATATTGTTGATGAGGTAATAAGCATCCTGCTGCATGAGAAATGTGCCGTTGCGCTCTCCCTCAAGAACAATGGTGAACGCATATTCCTTTTTCGGATCCAGTGAGCCCTGCCAGCGGAGTGTCTTGTCTGCGCGGAGAATAGTGACTGGCTTGGAAACCAATCGGAGGAGAGGGGGGATTTCTAATGTGAGCGAAGAAATGGTGATAGGGTATTCCTCGTTGATGTTCTTTAAGGCAATAGTGAGGTTAAACGGCTGCCCGATATCAGCCTGGCTTGCTGTAGGGGTGATGCGGAGTGCATGATCAGGCACGGCAATCTGCACCACGCTGCTGCTGGTATTCTGGCTGCGGAAGCCGTCAAAATAGGTGAGGATGCCCTGTGAGGGGAAGGAAGTGGTTGTTTTTGCCGCAATGGTAAAGGTGCAGCGCTGGCTTTTGCCCGGGAAGAGCGTGCCCTTCCAGAAGATGGTGGTGCCGGAGAGCAGGCAGCCGTCAACGAATTTGATGTCTACAGACGGGAAAAAGACATCCTCATAATAGACTTCAGTTGCCGGGCGCTCGCCAGTATTCTTGATGCTGACCTCCACATCGCTCTCTTCTCCCATCAGCAATGTGGTTTTTTCGATGGTTCTGCCGATGGTAAGCTCAGCGGTAATCTCAGTGATAGTAAGCTTTGCCTTGTAGATGTCCTTGTCCAGGGTAATATTATGATAATCAACCGCAACAGAGGGAAAGCAGAACTTCAGGGAATCTGATTCCTGGCAGGTGCCGTTGCTGATGATGATGTACTGGCTGCCGAAGTTCACCTGGAGCTGAGTGTTCTGGCTGATCAGGGCGGTGGTGTATTCGGTGCTGCCGATGGAGAAGCGGTCGCTGGCAGGATGCCAGGCATCATGGATGAGGGTGTTGGCAAGGGCAACAGGAAGGATGAAGATAAAAGCAATAATAATGGCAATACACTCTTTTTTCATGGAGAATAAGGAAGGGTGGTGGTATAAAAAATTAACTAAAAAGCTTGAACTCATACAGATTCGCCTGGCCGTTGTCCGCAGAATAGGTGACACTTATTCGCCAGTAGCGCGCGGTAGCAGAAGGGGTGTGGGTAATGGTGCCGACTGCATTTGACCTGCTGTCCACCAGTGCCCAGTTTACGTTGTCTGCTGATGATTGGAGCTGATAATTCTGGGCTAGATAACCATGCAAGGTCAGCTCAATGGTGCTCACTGCTCTGCTCTGGCCTAAATCAACGCTGAGCCAGTGCGGAGCGCTGGTACTGGGCGGCGTTACTCTATTGGATGCCCAGCGGGTGCTGAGGCTGTTGTCAATCGCCTTGGAGGCGCCATAGCTGCAGGTGTCTCTGCAGCAGTTTGCGTAGCAGGAATTAGAGCTTGCTGATAGGGGAGTGAGCTGGCCGGAGGGCAGCTGCACAGACTGGTTGAGCTGGCATGTTGATTGTCCTTCAATGCAATATTCTGTGCCGGTGCAGTCATCAGTGACATATGGAGTGATGGCTGAGTCGCAATAATATGGAGCGCCATGCGCTGTAACGCATTCATACGTGATGTTCCGGCGCCAGACATCGCCGAGATAGCAGAAGTAATCGCCGGTGTAGCCGCTTGCGG
The DNA here is from genome assembly GCA_016203335.1 of Candidatus Woesearchaeota archaeon. Classification (GTDB taxonomy): domain Archaea; phylum Nanobdellota; class Nanobdellia; order Woesearchaeales; family JACQNA01; genus JACQNA01. The sequence continues at coordinate 536 of JACQNA010000008.1, read as the reverse complement.
GGCAGTTTGCAGTTGTTTGGCAGCCGAGCATGCAGCCCTGCAGGGGATCATTGCAAACCTCATTTGCCTGGCAGACATCAGTGCCGCAGGTGGCGTTTGCCGTTGGGGTTGTCGTATTCATCTGGCAGCTGCTCTGGCCGGAAACGCAGTATTCATTTGTTCCGCAGTCATCAATCAATGTTGCTGTTGTATTGCTGCTGCAGTATGAGTTTGACGAGCCCGGATAGGTGCAGCCGAAGTTTACGTAATTCCGGTAAACATCACTGTTCTGGCAGAAGTATGAGCCCGTAAATCCGGTGGTTCCGCAGTCTGCTGCGGAGTTGCAGGTTGCATTCTGAGGCGGCGCTGCCCAGCATGCGTTATTGTCACATGTCTTTCCGCTTGGGCAGCCGCATGTTGCGCACTTATTTATCAGTGATCCAGAGTAGCAGTAGAATGGCTTGGTTGCGGAGCACTCGCCGTACTTGGTGCCGTCAGCGCAGGTGGGGACAGTGGTAGTGATGGTTTCTGTCTTGGTGACTAATGCTTCATAGGTG
>JACQNA010000065.1 GCA_016203335.1 Candidatus Woesearchaeota archaeon | reverse complement strand
CGTCGCTTCGCTCCTCGACCCCGCTGCGCTCTTACTTCGGTCCATCCGGCTAACAGGATTTCGATGTTATCTATAACTCCAGAAATCGCCTACCACCACTCACCTCTCATACATCTTGGCGTTTTCTGTAAATCCGGAAACTTGTGATGCGGTTTTTCCGGGGAATACCTCAAATTTTATTTCCCTATTGTCGAGAACTTGAGCAAGCAGTATGCCCTGCACGATCTCATTGCTTTCGGTTTTCAACCCTTTTACCAACGATTTTCTGTCCCATGGGCTTCCGCTCGGAGTTATGTAATCATATTCAACCAGCTCGTATATAATTAATCCATCTTCCATGCCGATTCCAGAGGGATCCGGAGAATTGCCTTTAACGCCAAATTGATGGGAATCTTCCCCATTATAGCCCGCTATGGAAAATACAATTCTCTCCGGGTCCAGGTAATCATGCGCAATGGCCAAATGTCCTTGCCAATAGCTATATTTTTCTGTGCCAGCGTATCCGTTCGAGCCTTTCAAAAACCAGTTTCCGCTTAACTTGCCATCAATATCATAATCAATCTTTCCGCTGACGGGCTCAGCTGTACGCAAGCTTTTTTCAATAAGCCTGCTTCTCACCGGCTCGCTGAAGTAATCATACATATTGGCCGTGTGCACTTTCCAGGTTTCTGGCTCGTAATGCTCTGGCACCAGCAATCCCGGCAGGACGATTTCGGTGTCGGCAATGTTGTAGTCAACATTACGCGCAAAGTAACCAATGACCTCTCCTGCCTCAACAGGGATTTTAACGCCTACATACCCGTGGCTTGGAGGAGCGTACGGTTTCAGCCTTTCAGATAACAGCACAACGTGTATGAAAATACTGGAAATGCTGCAGGTATGGTCAATCACTATCCTATAATCTTCGCCTTCTCGAGCTCCGGGCATGTGCTGGATGCTGGTTATGCTGCCTCTCCCGGGAGAATAGACCTCGATATCAAATTTTTCATTGGCAAAATTCTGAAAATAATGATGGTCAACTGGGGTGACGTGGCCACCGGCCATAAGCCCGAGAGGAAGCAAGAGTGCAGTCTTATCAAGGTTCACCGGGGCATAGCCAAACTTAATTTTGCCGGCCTCGCAGCTGCTTTTGGCAAATCCCAGCCTTTGGCATACCTCGTTTTCAGGGTTATTACTGCAATAGCCTTTGCAGCGCCCTTTATTATCATGGCAAAATGTATTGCATTCTGCTTCGCCGGAGCAGAGATTACCGAGCCCATTATTAATAATCCCCGTAGGCATTCCTTTACTTACCTGCCCTTGGTTATCATCTTGGTCAATTTGCAATGATTCCCGCTGAACACATCCGCTGATGAAGATAGCAACAATGACCGATAATGCCAGTACAACATAACCTCTCTTTGGATTCATTGTATACAGCACGCCTTTGCGGACTATAATAATTTTTCGGCGCTCTCTCGGGAAATTTGCGGTGCTCACTTCGTTCCGCTCCTCGACCCCGCTGCGCTCTCGCTTCGCTCGGGACAGATAACAGCAATCCGCATACATTATGCTCAATCTTTGAGAACGCCCTCCCCACTCTCCTGACAGACACTCAACGCCCACTCCTCTCCCTTCTTTCATACCTTCCCCTGAGCTCTGCTTTTGCCAGCACATGCCCCTGCATGGCTGCCTCCACTTCTTTCTTCGCCGCTCCCTCTGGCAGGCGCAGCATGGTGTCCAATGCATACAATTTGAAGAAATACCGGTGCTCAGCATCCGGCGGACAGGGCCCTTGGTAGCCGCTGCTGCCTGATGTTCCCCTGCCCTGAATGCCTTTCGGCTCTTTCCCTTCTTCAATTATCGTGGTTGTCGGCGGGATGTTAAACACTATCCAATGGTCCCACACCCTGCCTGCTGGCTTTACTGCGTCCGGGTCATCCATGATAAGCACCAGGCTTATCGCCTCTTTTGGAACACCGCTCATCGCCAATGGCGGACTGGTGTTATTCCCGTCACAGGTGTACTGGCTGGGGATACTTCCGTTATGCACAAATGCCTGGCTTGAAAGCTGCATGCCTGCCACCTCTGTCCTGCATCCTGATAGGATGCTGATAAGCGCAATTGCTGCAATCAATAATTGTTGCTGAACCATACCATAAACTTTCCATCGCTTCCGCACTTCACGCACTTTCCGATCTTCTTTGGCTGCTCAAAGGGAATTGCCCTGCTGCTCACCCCTCCGGTCTCATCCTTGATACGGCCTTCGCATTCCTCCCTGCCGCAAAACGGCGCCAACGCAATCTTGTTTCCCTTGATGATCTTGAGGAATTCCTGCCAGGCTGCTGCCTTGGCAATATTTGCCTGGAGCCGCTTTCGTGCCTGCATGAGCATCTCCTGCTGGATCTCTTCCAGCGCTGCCTGCACCCTTTTCTTCAGCTCGCCCCGCTTGACCTGCTCCCGCTTTCCCGTATCTCTCCTGACTAGGACAACCTGCTGCTGCGCAATGTCCTTGGGGCCGATCTCGACGCGGAGCGGCACTCCCTTCAGCTCCCATGCATTAAACTTCCAGCCTGCGCTGTATTCATCACGGAGGTCAGCATGGATGCGGAACTCTGCCAGCTCTTTTGCCAGGGACTGCGCTGCCTTGAGCACCAGCTGCTTGCTTTCCTCAAATATAATAGGGATAATGACCAGCTGTATGGGAGCAATCTTTGGCGGCAGCACCAACCCTTTATCATCGCCATGCAGCATGGCCATGCCGCCGATCAGCCTGGTGGAGACTCCCCAGGAGTTCTGCCAGGGAACATGCTCTTTTTCGTCTTTGCCCACATACTTGATGCCAAATGCCTTGGCAAAGCCCTGGCCGAGATTATGGGAGGTGCCCATCTGCAGCGCCTTGCCATCAGGCATGAATGCCTCCATGGTGTAGGTGCGGAGCGCTCCGGCAAACTTCTCTTTTTCTGTCTTCATGCCGAGCAGGACAGGGACTGCAAGCAGCTCCTCGCAGAGCTTCCGGTATTCGTTGAGGTAAATCAGTGCGTCTGCATCGCAGCCTGCCTCATCCTCATAGATGCAGTGGCCCTCCTGCCAGAGGAATTCCCTGCTCCGGATGAACGGCTTGACATCCTTCACTTCCCACCGCAGGATATTCACCCACTGGTTAAGCCTGAGGGGAAGGTCGCGCCAGCTCCGGACCCAGCGCGCGTATGCATCATAAATAACTGTTTCTGATGTCGGGCGGATGGCATATTTTGCCTTGTCATCCTTGCTTTCCACCCAAGCAACCTCCAGCCTGAATCCTTCTGCGTGCTTCGCTTCTTTCTGGAAGAAGTGCTCGGGGATCAGGAGGGGGAAGTAGGCATTCTGGACATTGAGGAGCTTGAGCCGCGCATTCAGGTAATCCATGATCGCCTGCCAGATAGCATACCCATACGGCCGGATCACCAGGCAGCCCCGAACCGCAGAATAATCAGCCAGCTCACTCTTGATGACGAGCTGGGAATACCATTCTGCAGTATCTGCTGCTTTCTTGACCGTGATTCCCTGCTGCTCTGCTTTGGGCATATCAGGCATGGAGAGCGTGAGTTATTTAAATGTTGTGCATGACCGAACATTTTTAAATCTGCCTCTGTTCTGGCCCTGCATGGAAACCATCGGCGGGCAGGCAGTGATTGAGGGGGTGATGATGCGGGATGGCCATCACTATGCCATTGCTGTCCGCACGCCAGGGCAGAAGATCATCACGAGCACTGCGCGGATTCCCGGGCGGCCGGGATTGTTCAAGCTTCCTTTCTTCCGCGGGATGTACGCATTGGTGGAAACCCTGATCATCGGCATTACGGCACTGCGCTATGCTGCTCGCCACGCGCTTCCGGAAGAGGAGCAGGAGCATACCAGCCCTTTTGGCTTTGCGGTTACCCTTATCATTTCCTTTGCTGCTGCGCTGGCCATATTCAAGCTGATCCCGCTCGGAATTACCTCTTTGGTTGCGGCAACAGGGATACTCACCCAGGGGGTGCTGTTCAATCTCATTGAGGGAATGCTTAAGGGAGGGATTTTTGTTTTGTATATCGCCATGATATCGCTTTCCCGGGATGTGCAGCGGCTGTTCCAGTATCATGGTGCGGAGCACATGAGCATCCACTGTGCTGAGGCGGGGAAAGCGCTGAGCGAGAAAAACATCAGCGGCTACTCGCCGATCCATCCACGATGCGGCACCAGCTTTATCGCATATGTCATCCTGGTCAGCATTATTGTTTATTCATTCATTCCCGGCTCCGGGTTCTGGAAGCTCTCTGCATGGAGAATCCTGCTGCTGCCGGCAATTGCAGGAATATCGTATGAGCTCTTGAAGCTGAGCGGGAAGCACCGCCATACCTTAGTGCTGCGGGCACTTGCGCTGCCCGGCATGTGGATCCAGAGGATGACAACTGCGGCGCCGGACCGGAAACAGATCCAGGTGGCTGCTACTGCCCTGCGCACCCTCAGAAATGCACCGCTAGGTAAGAGTTCAGGATATTAAAGGTCATCTGGGCGATGGTAATCAGGTGGTGGATCACCCGAATCTCCGGGTTATCCTTTGTTTTTGCCATCAAGGCTAATGCCCGGGCAACAACATCTTTCCTCAGCTGCACGATCTCAGCAACCTTTTTCCGGTCAAACTGGTAAAATGCCCCGTAAAACAGGTCAAACATCTGCATCGCTTCCTGAAACAGCTTTTTCGCCTCTTTGCTTACCGTCACCTGTTTCTGCTGCGAGAAGAAATAGGTGAGGTACTTGTATTGGTCCGCAATCTTCTCCATCTCCCACACAATCACATACATGAACACGGTCCGGTCAAACCGCGTGTAGCCGCGCTTGTTCAGCAGCCGCTCGCAGTAGTTGCAGAGCCGGTTGTTGGTCATCTCAAGCGACGCGATGTTCTTGAGCCGGTCCTCATCATACTCTTCGAGCATCTCATAGGTGCTCTCTGCGATAGACTTGATGACCATGAAAATCCTCCGGAGGACAGCATCAAACTCGGTCGCCATCTCGTGTGCAATGTCCCTGATCAGGATGGTGCTTGAGGTATGCTGCAGCACCTCATAGCCGGGAAGCAGGTCATTCAATTGGCTGGGCAGGTTCCTGACTGCCGCGGGATCATCAAACGTAATGGAGATCTCGTCGTATCCTGAGCGGTAGGCTGCAATCACCGAGCGGAGCACCAGGGGATCCTTGCCCTGTGCCTGCAGCTCGATCCTGCTCGCCTCCGGCTCCTTGTCCGCTGCGATGATTATCTTATTGCCCTGCTCCAGCACTTCCAGCTCGGAGCCTTTCCTGATATTAAGCCGCTTGCTCCACTGGCGCGGCAGGGAAATCAGCTGAGTCGAATTCGCAATCTGGATAACCTTTCGCTTCATTACATCCACCCCACTGCCTGCTGGGCAGCATCACTATATAAGCT